>JAACDD010000076.1 GCA_009937085.1 Bacteroidota bacterium | reverse complement strand
GGATTTTCTAGCGGTGATAACGCGTGTGTAGCACGTGCACTTTCATAGCTTTTTTGAAAAGCAGCTAACTTTTCGTTTAGCTCCTCAACCGATGATTCATTAATTTCTGTCTGTTTCATATCTACTTCTTATGCTTCGTAATCGCGAGCGATAATAAACTTTGTTTTAACTGGTAATTTTTGAGCTGCTAATCGCAATGCTTCTTTCGCAACCTCAATAGGCACACCTGAAATCTCAAACATGATACGTCCAGGTTTGACAACAGCCACATAGTGATCTAATGCCCCTTTACCTTTACCCATACGAACCTCAAGTGGTTTTTTAGTGATGGGCTTATCTGGAAAAATCTTAATCCATAATTGTCCTTCACGTTTCATGTAACGTGTAGCAGCAATACGTGCAGCCTCAATTTGGCGTGACGTGATAAACTTGGAATCAAGTGCCTTGATACCATACATGCCATTGGATAATACATTTCCGCGATGCGATAGGCCTTTCATACGGCCTTTCTGCATTTTACGGTGTTTTGTTCTTTTTGGTTGTAACATGACCTAAAGTTTATTTTCTTCGGCGTGGACCACGTCCACCGCGTTTATCGTTTTTACCTTTGGCTGCATTCAAGCTCATTCCTACTAGAGGAGACAACTCGCGCTTGCCATATACTTCACCTTTCATAATCCATACTTTGATGCCCAATCTACCGTAAGTAGTATGCGCTTCAACCAAAGCATAATCAATATCTGCACGGAACGTAGACAAAGGAATACGACCGTCTTTATAGCTTTCAGAACGTGCCATCTCAGCACCGTTCAAACGACCTGAAATTTGCACTTTAATACCTTCTGCATTCATACGCATTGCCGCCGCAATTGCCATTTTAATGGCACGACGATAAGAGATACGACTCTCTATCTGACGGGCAATACTTGCGCCTACCAGTTGAGCTTCCAACTCAGGACGCTTAATTTCAAAAATGTTCAACTGAACCTCTTTGTTTGTAATTTTTTTAAGCTCTTCTTTAAGCTTGTCCACTTCTTGACCACCCTTACCAATGATGATACCCGGACGGGCTGTAGTAATGGTAATGGTAACCAACTTAAGCGTACGCTCGATGATTACACGAGAAACGCTTGCCTTAGCAAGACGGGCGTGAACATAGCGGCGGATTTTATCATCCTCGGCTAGCTTATCTCCGTAGTCGTTTCCACCATACCAGTTGGATTCCCATCCACGGATGATACCTAGTCTATTGCCAATTGGATTTGTCTTTTGTCCCATATTCGGTTTTAGCTTTGTGCGTTATCTTGTGCTCCCAACACCATAGTAACATGGTTGGAACGTTTTCTAATTCGGTGACCTCTTCCTTGTGGTGCTGGACGCAAACGCTTTAGCATTGCTCCGCTATCCACACGGATTTCTTTGATATAAAGACCTGCTTTTTCAATATCAGCGTCTTCGTTTTTAGCTTGCCAGTTTGCGATTGCAGACAACAAGAGTTTTTCAAGTCTTTTGGACGATTCCTTTGCGCTAAAACGCAGAACAGACAATGCCTTTTCTACTTCGTTTCCACGGATTAAATCTGCCATAAGACGCATTTTTCTCGGTGATGTAGGACAGTCATTAAGTTTAGCAAAAGCGACGTGCTTTCGGTCTTCTTTCAATTGTGCTGCCATTTCCTTTTTACGAACTCCCATAGCTTATTTTTTTCCCTTGTTTTTAGCTCCTGCGTGACCTCGGAATGAACGAGTAGGTGAAAATTCACCAAGCTTATGCCCTACCATGTTTTCAGTAACATAGACAGGTACAAACTGACGACCGTTGTGAACGGCAATGGTTTGTCCAACGAAATCTGGAATAATCATCGAGGCACGAGACCAAGTTTTAATTACAGATTTTTTTCCTGAAGCTACGTTAGCTTGAACTTTCTTAATCAAGCTGTAGTGTACGTAAGGTCCTTTTTTTAGTGATCGAGCCATCGTTTATTTTTTTCTACGTTCAATAATATACTTGTTTGACGCCTTGTTCTTGTTACGCGTTCTGTATCCTTTTGCAGGAATACCGTTGCGTGAACGTGGGTGACCCCCAGAGGCGCGCCCTTCACCACCACCCATGGGGTGATCGACAGGGTTCATCGCTACTGGACGTGTTCTTGGACGACGTCCTAGCCAACGACTGCGACCCGCCTTACCAGAAACAACCAATTGGTGATCTGAATTGGAAACCGTACCGATAGTAGCCATACATGTGGTTAATATCATGCGCGTTTCACCAGAAGGTAATTTGATGGTTGCAAACCTACCGTCACGTGCCATTAACTGTGCAAAGGCACCAGCACTACGGGCAATGGTTGCACCTTGACCGGGACGAAGCTCGATACAAGAAATGATGGTACCTAATGGAATATTTTCCAAAGGCATGGCATTTCCGATTTCGGGTTGCGCCTTTTCAGCAGAAACCACCTGTTGACCAATTTTAAGACCGCTTTGAGCAATGATGTATCGCTTCTCGCCGTCCTCGAATTGAATCAAGGCAATAAATGCCGATCGGTTTGGATCGTATTCGATGGATTTCACCGCTGCAGGTGCATCAAAACGATCGCGTTTAAAATCGATTATACGGTAGCGTTTTTTGTGTCCACCACCAATGTAGCGGGACGTCATGCGTCCGCTGTTGTTACGACCGCCTGAACGTTTTTTCGGAGCAAGCAAGCTTTTCTCCGGCTTATCAGTGGTGATGGCGTCGTTTCCATTTACCACTCTACCGCGCTGTC
>JAACDD010000075.1 GCA_009937085.1 Bacteroidota bacterium | reverse complement strand
TTGTTCCTACTTTCGTAAAATCAACATTCCAGTATTTTTTTTATAATTTTAAATGAACTAATACGTCATAATTAAAAGTACAACCCTATCGGCCATGAAAAAAACACTAAGAATTATTAAAAACAGATCTGATATTGGCGCTGGAACTAGGGGGGCAGATATCGGAATTGATGCCATGGAAATTGCGGCTATCAATGCAGAAAACGACTTTTTTAACAGAACCGCATTTATAGATGTAAAAACACATAACGAAAGTATCTACAACAAAGTTCAAAATTCATCTGCAAAGCGAATTAACTTTGTTGTTGAGCAATGCCAAAGAGTTGCCGAAGCCGTAAAAAAAACTCTCGAAAAAGAGGAGTTTCCCTTAGTGCTTTCTGGCGATCATTCATCGGCTTTAGGTACTATTGCTGGAATTAAAACCAAAAATCCCACACAACGACTGGGTGTTGTATGGATTGACGCACATGCTGATTTGCATACACCATACACCTCCCCTTCTGGAAACATACATGGCATGCCCTTAGCGGCTGCAATGCAGGAAGACAATATAAAAATGAAATCCAATACTCCAGACAAAGACACACTCAAGGCGTGGGAATCCTTAAAAACAATTGGTATAAATAATCCTAAGTTTGAAACACAAAATCTCGTGTACTTTGGGGTTAGAGACACAGAAACAGCAGAAGACACGCTTATAAACAGTAATCACATTAAAAACTACAGTGTTCCTGAAATCCGTTTTAGAGGAATAGAAAAATGCGTAAATGAAGCTATTGAGAAGTTAGCAGATTGCGATGCCATTTACATAACATTTGATGTTGACAGTTTAGACTGTGACTATGTTTCTAGCGGAACCGGAACTCCTGTTCCCTTAGGATTTACTCCTAATGAGGTAAAGACCATAATTTCTGCATTTTTGAAAACCAATAAAGTGATAGCAACTGAGTTTACCGAAATTAACCCCTTGCTAGACAATAAAGGAAATTTAATGGCTGAGACTGCCTTTGATATTTTACATCATTGTTTTGGATAAACGTTCCTAAATTCATTTCAAGCCATTCGCTATTAATCAGGTGAAATTATCAGATTTATTATTTAGTAGTATTAAGCTGACTTAGCAGCGCGCTAACAGTAAAAGTGAATCCTATTAAATGTTTTCAAACATCTACCTTATCTTTACAAAAACAATCACTTTGATAATTGGATTTTGTGGTGGAACAGGTGCGGGGAAATCAACCTTAGTGGAGTATGTTGCCCAGTTTTTAGGTAAGGACAATACACTTATTTTGGCTCAAGACCATTATTACAAACACTTGCCCGAACGGACTTTTAAGGAGCGTGCAAAAATTAATTTTGATCATCCAGACGCCTTAGATTTTGATTTGATGGTTTCAGATTTACAGAAACTAAAGCAAGGAATTGCTATTGAACGCCCTGTGTATTCCTTTGCAGAACATCTCCGTATGAACGAAACCGTTACCATTCCTCCGAAACAATCTATTCTAGTCGAAGGAATTTTGGTTTTTGCGCACAAACATTTGCATCCGCTTTTTGACTATAAGGTGTATATTGAGGCGAATGAGGATTTGCGCGTAAGGCGCAGAGTGGAACGCGATGTAAATTATCGAGGGCGGACTAAAGAAGAAGTGCAACAACGATTTAAAACTACACTGCATAGCATGCATAAAACCTTTATTGCGCCAAACAAAGAAAAAGCCGATATTGTCATTGCTAATAACGGAGCTATTGAAAACGCAAAAACAGCATTAACGAAATGGCTAAAAAGTAGCGTCAGATGAAAAAGCTTCGTGAAAACCCTTGGTTCAAACTCGCTACAAATGTGTATGCGCTAATTGGACTATTTTTTGTTATTTGGATGGTGTTTTTAGATACAAACTCATTACTTATATACCTCAACCTAGAACAAAAGCTTAGTGAATTAGAACGTCAAAAGGCAACGTTAGAACGCGATATTGCTACGGACAAAAAAACACTTGTGCAATTGAACGATTCCATTGGGTTGGAACGTTATGCACGTGAAAAATATAAAATGAAACGAAAGAACGAGGATGTGTACTTGATAGAGTACGCAGACAGTGTTCCCTAATTTAATAAACAACATGAAATACGCAGAACAAATGCTCCGAGATGATGCACTAAGCGACAAGGTTATTGTCGTTACGGGTGGTGGTAGCGGATTGGGAAAATCCATGACACGCTATTTTTTACAACTTGGCGCAAAAGTGGCAATTACATCTAGAAATTTAGAGAAATTAGAAGGTACGGCAGCCGAACTTTCTGAGGAAACAGGCGGGACTTGCTTCCCTGTTGCTTGTGATGTCCGCAATATTGATGAAGTTGAAGCCATGCATGCGCAAATCGTTGAAAAACTCGGCGCAGTAGATGTTTTAGTAAATAACGCTGCTGGAAATTTTATTGCACCCACTGAGCGTTTATCAGCTAATGCTTTTGATACCATTTTGGATATTGTCCTTAAAGGCACCAAAAACTGTACGCTGACTTTTGGTAAGCATTGGATTAAAACCAAACAGAAAAACACAAACGTTCTGAATGTTGTAACTACGTATGCCTACACGGGTTCGGGCTATGTGGTTCCGTCGGCATGTGCTAAGGCTGGTGTGCTTGCTATGACGCGATCTTTAGCAGTAGAGTGGGCAAAATACGGTATGCGTTTCAACGCAGTTGCACCTGGACCTTTTCCAACAAAAGGCGCATGGGATAGACTCTTACCCGCACCAATCAAGAAAAAATTTGATCCAAAAAAACGTATTCCGATAGGTCGTGTGGGTGAACATCAAGAGTTGGCAAATTTAGCTGCCTATATGGTTTCTGATTTTGGCGCATATCTTAACGGGGAAGTAATTACACTTGACGGAGGCGAATGGCTCAAAGGCGCCGGACAGTTCAACAATTTAGAGCAAGTTTCCAAAACCATGTGGGACATCCTCGAAATGGCAATTCGCAAGAAAAAATAGTTAACAAAAATTTGATTTCTTGAACAGCATATAAATGCTATTTTTACACTTTACAACAAACCATGGGTAAAATCATTGCTGTAGCAAATCAAAAAGGCGGAGTAGGTAAAACCACCACTTCTGTTAACCTCGCTGCATGCCTTGGTGTATTAGAAAAAAAGGTGTTATTAATTGATGCTGACCCACAAGCAAATGCAACATCGGGACTGGGAATTGATGTTGATACCGTTGAAAATGGATCGTATCAAGTGCTTGAACACACGCTTTCTGCTAAAGAAGCAATTGTACCTACAAATTCGCCTAATTTAGATATACTACCTGCGCACATTGATTTGGTAGCTATTGAAATTGAACTGGTGGACAAACCCAACAGAGAAAATATGCTTCGAGAGGCACTTGCTCCTATAAAAGATGCGTATGATTATATTTTTATTGATTGTGCCCCGTCACTTGGACTGATCACGCTAAATGCACTCACCGCTGCCGATTCAGTTGTCATTCCAATTCAATGTGAATACTTTGCACTCGAAGGACTTGGTAAGTTGTTGAACACCATTAAAAGTGTTCAAAAAATACATAACCCGTTGCTCGGAATTGAAGGAATGTTGCTAACCATGTACGATTCCCGCTTGCGCTTATCCAATCAGGTGGTTGACGAAGTAAAAAAGCATTTTAATAGTATGGTGTTTAACACCATTATTCAACGAAACGTAAAAATCAGCGAAGCGCCAAGTTATGGTGAAACGATTATTGATTATGATGCTTCCAGTAAAGGAGCGTCTAGCTATTTAAAGCTCGCACAAGAGTTTATCATTAAAAATAAGTAATATGGCAAAAGCAAAGAAACGTCAAGCCATGGGACGTGGCTTATCTGCACTACTCCCAACAGACGAAAACCTTGAAAAAGGAAAGGTTGAAGGGCGTGTATTGGAAGTGCCACTAAGTCAAATTGAAACAAATCCGTTCCAACCTAGAACGCAATTCAATCCTGAAACATTGGAAGAACTTGCTTCATCCATTGCAGCATTAGGTGTTATTCAACCCATTACAATTCGTAGGATGGGATCAGATAGCTACCAGTTGGTTTCTGGTGAACGTCGTTTGCGTGCATCTCAATCGTTAAACCTGGAAACCATTCCAGCGTTTATTCGCGTTGCTAACGACAAAGAGTCACTCGAAATGGCATTGGTAGAAAATATTCAACGTGATGATTTAGATCCCATTGAAATTGCATTGAGCTACGAAAGGCTTATCAGTGAAGTTAATCTTACACAGGAAGAAATGAGCAATCGTGTAGGAAAGAAACGCTCCACGGTTACCAACTATTTGCGATTACTCAACCTTGACCCTATCATCCAATCTGGGATTCGCGACGGATTTATCAGTATGGGACACGGACGCGCACTTTTAGCAGTTGACAATCCTAAAGAACAATTAAACCTATACAAAAAAGTTGTTGCTACAGGAATGTCGGTTCGGGCTACCGAACAGGCAGTAAAACCTAAAGAAAAGCCTACGCAACCTAAAATTGAAGACTACACCGCCAAACATATTGATGCATTAAGCGACTTTTTTGGTGCTACGGTACAAACAACTGTAGACAAAAATGGTGGTGGTAAAATTGTTATTTCATTTGACTCTGAAAAAGAGTTTAAAACGATTCTTAAAAAGCTAAACTCGTGAAATCGTATGCTTTAATCTGGATGTTTATTTTTGTGTGTGGTTTCTCCACAGCGCAACAGATTGAGGCGGATGAAATCCGAAAAATCGAAAACGAAGACCCCTTAAGACCTGCTAAGGCAGCTTTCTATTCTGCGGTTTTACCTGGATTGGGGCAAGTTTACAACAAACGGTATTGGAAAGTACCTATCGTTTATGGTGCTATTGGACTATCTGTGTATTCATATGATGCCAATCAAAAGAATTATTTACGCTACCGCGATGCATACAAAAGACGTATTGCAGGCTATAATGACGACGAATTTCAAGGACTTATTGCAAGTACAGATCGGTTGGTAGATGGGCAGGATTTTTACAAACGCAACCGCGATCGCTCTATGCTTTTTATTTTGGGATTTTATTTTTTGAATATTTTAGATGCCAATATAGATGCGCATTTAAAACAGTATAACGTAAACAGCGACCTAAGCTTTAAACCCTATATTGATGTAGCACCAACAGATGCTGCGCCAGTTGCGGGAATGCGTGTCGCACTAACTTTTTAGTATGAAAATAGCCTTACTTGGATACGGTCGAATGGGAAAAGCCATTGAAGAAATAGCCAAAGCCCGTGGGCACGTAATTGTGGCAAAGATTGACAAAGACAATTCCGATGATTCCATTAGTGATGCCGATGTTGCGATAAACTTTAGTGTCCCGTCAGCGGCAGTTGACAATATAACAAATGCCTTAAACCAAAGTATCCCTGTCGTTTGTGGCACTACGGGTTGGCTAGAGCACAAAGTGGAAATTGAGCAATTATGTGCAGAAAAAAAAGGGGCCTTTTTATATGCATCTAACTTTAGTCTTGGCGTTAATATCTTCTTTGCACTCAATGAAAAGCTTGCTCAAATGATGGAACACCACGCCCAATACACAGCGTGCTTAGAAGAAATTCATCATACCGAAAAATTAGATGCACCGAGCGGAACTGCCATAACACTGGCCGAAAGAATTCTTCCGCATACAAAACAACAATCTTGGAAACTTGCTGAAGAAGCCAATGAAAACGACCTTGCCATTAAAGCAAAGCGCGAACCACATGTTCCAGGAACGCACACGGTAACCTACAACTCAGAAACAGATGTAATTTCTATTGAACATATTGCCCACAACCGCGACGGATTTGCGCTGGGAGCAGTTATGGCAGCGGAGTGGATTGTTGGAAAAAGTGGTATTTTTAGCATGCGTGACGTTTTAAACATAACCTAAATTCTTATCCAGTATGACATTCTCACAATGGATTTTATTCCTAGTACTTTGCCAAATTTATATATTCATAAAGCTTTGGAAGCTTTTTAAAAAAGCAGGGTATTCTCCTTTGTTGGCGCTTATCCCCTTTTATAATTCTGTTGTTCTTTTACAAATTATCAAACGCCCAAAATGGTGGGTTGTACTACTTTATATTCCCATAGTTAACCTGTTGATGCTCCCTGTTGTATGGGTGGAAACTACCCGTAGTTTTGGTAAAAACAGCCTGTTAGATAGTTTTCTTTCATGGATAAGCCTAGGGTTTTATGGGTTTTACCTGAATTATGCTGTTGATGTAACCTATCAGCCTGACCGTTCGTTACAGCCTAAAACTGGATTTGGACAATTTGTAGGTTCTATCATTTATGCTGTTGTCATTGCCACCTTGGTACATGCCTATTTTATGCAGCCTTTTATTATACCAACAAGCTCGCTGGAAAAAAGTTTGTTGGTAGGCGATTTTCTTTTGGTAAGTAAATTTCATTACGGCGCTCGAACGCCGCAAACTGTGGTTTCATTTCCTATGGTGCACGATACCATTCCAATCGCAAAAACACGCTCCTATTTAAAAAAACCACAACTACCCTACTCCCGTATTCCTGGATTCCAAAAAATAAAACGCAACGATATTGTGGTATTTAGCTGGCCTGCAGATACGGTAAGACAATTTTTTAAGAAGGAAGCAGCTGTAATAAAACCTACAGATAAAAAATCAAATTATGTGAAGCGCTGTGTTGCTGTTGCTGGAGATACCTTAACAATTGAAGACGGCATTATTCATATAAATGGCAAAAGATCCATTATGCCAGACCGCGCTAAACCGCTTTATGGCTATACAGCATACAACAGTAAAGGTATTTCGGCGCGTAAATTAAAAGAACTTGGATACGATGACCTCAATAGAAAATTTGTCATTGAAAATATCAGTCAACCCATATTGAATGCGCTTATCCCCTATATAACTGGCTTTGCGAGCCAGGATAGAATTAACTATGAAATT
>JAACDD010000074.1 GCA_009937085.1 Bacteroidota bacterium | reverse complement strand
TTTGGGGTTTCTAAGCGTCTTTTTCCTAAAGCGGTTGACCGAAACCGAATTAAGCGCCTGATGCGAGAGCAGTTTAAGCTGCTTCGCTACAAAGATGATTATATTGTGTTTTCAGGAACTGGGTTTTTTATTTACGAAGGACGAGAAATGCCAAAATTAGATGCGTTGAAAAGTCCTATGCAAGAGCTTGTTTCTAGTTGGCGTTCCGAGAAGGAAGCATCATAGGAATGTGTGGAATACCATCTTCTAAATACCTTCCACCTGATTGAGTAAAACCAAACGATGTGTAAAAAGTTTTTAAGTATTCTTGAGCGGAAATAAAAATTTCATTCCTGTTTGGTATGGCGGCAATGCTTTTTTGCATCAGTTTTCGCCCGTAGTGTTTTCCTCGGTGCTTTTGATGCACCACTAAACGCCCAATTACACAAGGGGTTTGATTTAAAAAAATTCGTGCGTAAGCAATTAAATTGGTTTCGCTAAACGCACACAAATGAAGTGCCTTTTCATCTTTTCCATCTGTATCCAAATACACACACGCTTGCTCTACAACAAAAACCTCCGCACGGAGGGCTAAAATCTTATATAGTGTTTTAGTTGTAAGTTCTTTCCAATTAAAAATCTGCCAGTTTAGCAACATTGTGAAATTTTATTTACTCTAAGCTCGTGTCTTCCGCCTTCAAAGTCTGTAGCTAAAAACGTTTTAACCATCTCTTTTGCAACTTGCTCTGAAACAAAACGCGCGGGAATACTTAAAATATTTGCGTTGTTGTGTTGACGCGCCAATGCACTAAGTTCTGCTGTCCAACATAAAGCTGAACGAATTTCCGGATATTTATTAGCCGTCATATTTGCACCATTTCCACTTCCACATATAATAATACCTAAGTCTGCCTTTCCATCACGAACATCTGCTGCAACAGGATGTATAAAATCGGGATAATCCACACTGTCTGTAGTATCTGTACCATGGTTGTGGTAGGTGTGGCCCAACGCAGTAAGTAAATCAAATAACACTTTTTTTAATTCTGGTCCTGCGTGATCGTTACCAATTGCTATATGCATAAGATGAAATTTGTATCTAAATTACAATATTATTATTGTTAATAAGCAACAGTCGTTCGGGTTAAGTAAAAATTGATTTTGTAAACACTTTTGTTCACTACTTTTTATAACTGTTAAGAAAATATTGCACGAAAAAGACGCTATAAAAATCAAAGTCTTGAGCAACTATTCTTATTGCTGGTTATTGAAATACCATTCACAATATTCTGTGGTTTATCAACATTAAAATTTGTAATAATTTCAATATTAAAATATTTGTTTCTAATGAGTTAGGTGAAAAATTAAAAAGTTATTCCATTTATAAACACCCTATAATAACCATCATATTTAAATTAAAATAAAAGAAAATAAATGATGATTAATTAACATGTGGATAACTGTTTGTGTGAACATAGAAACAGTACCTTTGCTTTTATGGGTAAAAAAAAGAAAGTTTTAACGGTACAAAATAGTGTTTTAAACCTATTTGACCAGCACCCTACACAGACGTTTACTTACAAACAAGTTGCTGCACGATTAGGAATTACAGATTCTAGTGGAAGAAATCACATTATTAAAAGCTTAAAGAAATTAGCAGAGCGAAAATTAATTGATCAAGAATCACGTGGGAGTTACAAAGCAAAAGCAAGAAAAAATTACCACGAAGGTGTTTTAGATCTTTCTGGAAAAGGAGTTGGTTATATTATAAGTGAAGATTTTGAAGAAGATCTTATGGTAGCATCAAACCAGTTCAATAAGGCTTTTAGTGGCGATACGATTTTATTTTATGTGTACCCATCGCGAGGAAAAAAGCGAAGAGAAGCTAAAATTATCGAAGTTGTTTCCAGAAAAAGAACTCAGTTTGTGGGCACACTGCAGAAAAAAAACGGAACACTTTTTGTCAGAGTAAGCTCAAAAATATCACCAGTTGATTTTTTTATAGAAGAGCAACCAAAAATACCAACAGAAGATGGCAACAGAGTGCTTATTTCATTTACCAAATGGAAAGAAACAAAATCACCTCAAGCAACCATTCAAGAAGTATTAGGCGAAGCGGGCGAAGCGGACACAGAAATGCACACTATTTTAGCAGAGTACGGTCTTCCTTATAAATTTGACGCACATATTGAATCAGAAGCCAACCAAATCGATACGCACTTAGATGAAGCAGAAATTGCTCGCAGGATGGATTATAGAGATGTACTTACATTTACTATAGACCCAACAGACGCAAAAGATTTTGACGATGCGTTGTCATTTAAACCATTAGAAGACGGTTTATTTGAAGTTGGTATTCATATTGCTGATGTATCGCATTATGTGAAACCAGGAACGCTTTTAGATGACGAGGCGTATCAACGCGCAACATCTGTTTATTTGGTAGATAGGGTTGTTCCTATGCTTCCAGAGCAACTGTCAAACAAGGTTTGTTCACTACGACCAAATGAAGAAAAATTCACGTTTTCTGCAATTTTTACTTTAGACACACATGGAAATGTGAGAGATCAAAAATTTGGTAGAACCGTTATCAATTCCAACTATCGTTTTGCATATCATGAGGCGCAACATATTATAGAAACGGAACAAGGAGAAGTACCTGCGGCGATATCATTAACAAATAAAACATACACGGCGGATACTTCTGTTGTAGATGCCATTTTACAATTAGATAAAACCGCAAAAGTTTTACGCAAAAAAAGGATGCAAAGCGGCGCAATATCTTTTGATAAAGAAGAGGTTAAATTCAAACTAGATGCGCAAAAACAACCCGTTGAAGTTTTTGTAAAAACAAGTAAAGATGCCAATAAACTCATTGAAGAATATATGTTGCTTGCCAACAAAAAAGTTTCCGAGTTTATTGCAAAACAAGAACCAAAAAAAACATTTGTTTTTAGAGTTCACGATGAGCCCGATGAAGCAAAATTAGATCAACTAAAACGCGTGATAGGAAGTTTTGGTTATTCACTGAATTTAGCTTCTGCAGAAACAACAGCACATTCTATAAATAAACTTTTGAAAGATATTCGCAACAAAAGAGAGCAAAACCTTATTGACACCCTTACAATTAGAAGTATGAGTAAGGCCACGTATACCACACAAAATATTGGGCATTACGGATTGGCTTTTGATTATTATTCACACTTCACATCGCCAATTAGACGTTACCCAGATGTAGTTGCACATCGATTGTTACAACACTATTTAGACAAGAAAAAATCGCCAAAACAAGAAACGTATGAATCCATGATGAAGCACTGTTCATCTATGGAAATTCTTGCCACAAAAGCCGAACGCGATTCTATTAAGTTTATGCAAGTCAAATATATGGAAGAGCGAATCGACGAAGAATTTACAGGCGTAATTTCGGGAGTGGTGGAACGTGGTATTTATGTAGAGCT
>JAACDD010000073.1 GCA_009937085.1 Bacteroidota bacterium | reverse complement strand
CAGCTAATCGGTCAATGTTTGGAGATTTTATGTGACTTGCACCATAACAATTTAGTTCAGTACGGAGGTCATCAATTGAAATAAACAGAATATTGTAAAGCACATTTTTTTTAGTATTTGATGTGCTTATTTGCCCCCGACAAACTATAACCGATGATAAAAGTATAAAGACTAGAAAAAATGTTTTATGTAACATATTATTTAATTCTATTCAAATTTATTAATCTGACTCTTCAAATGAGTACATTTTTGGGTTAAAAAAAGTTCAATACTGTTAATCACACTAAATCCAATAAGAAGTTTGTATAGTTTAGATGTAAATTACGAATGTCTTAAAATAACGCAATTTATTTTACAGCCAAGTTATATTTTTTTGGCATTAATTTAGATATTAATATTTAATGTCTATATTTGGAAAACCAATATGGTTAACCAATTACATTGGCTTCATTAGCCATTTTTGTTATTCGTTTAAAATAATAATATTATTGAAAGATTAACTTCAATAAATAACCAACATAATATGAATTATAAGATTAAATTAACTCTTTTAGTTTCATTGCTTGTATGCTTAAGCACATATGCACAGAATACTATGAGTATAAAAGGACAAGTGTCCTCCAGTGAAGACAATGAACCCATCCCGGGTGTTAATGTTGTGGTAGCCAATTCCAATAATGGTACGGTTACAGATTTTGATGGAAATTTTGAAATCAGCGCTGCTGCAGGAGACGTATTACAATTTTCCTACGTAGGGTTTAAAACACAACTTGTTGCTGTTGACAGTAATACTACACTTAATGTAGCGATGGATTTAGATGACAACCTACTTGATGAAATTGTTGTCATTGGATATGGAACTCAGAAAAGAAAAAATCTGACTGGGGCTATCTCCAAAGTTAAAAGCGAGAATCTCGATAAAATTGCTGTTTCTCGTATAGATGATGCCCTTGTGGGACAGATTTCTGGAGTTAATATCCAAGCTACAGAAGGTGAAGCAGGGTCTGATCCTACCATACGCGTTAGGGGAACAGGATCTATTACCAGTAGTTCATCGCCACTCATTGTTGTAGATGGGATTGTTGTTGATAATGATTTTTTAGGTAACCTTGATATGAACGACATTGAATCCTTTGAAGTTCTGAAAGATGCCTCTTCGGCTGCCATTTTTGGTGCTCGAGGTGGTAATGGTGTCATCCTTATTTCAACCAAAAATGGCAAAGAAGGAAGAACAAAATTCACCTACAACACATATACAGGCTTTAAAGAAGCTCTAAGAGGTGACAACTTATATGTTACCATGCAAGAATGGGCAGACAAAGAACTTGCAGCAACAGGTCAGCTTTCTGATAAAACCACCTATAAACTTGCGCTTCAAAATGATCGTGATTGGCAAGATATTATGTTTGATGGTGGTATGATAGAAAGTCACTCCATTTCAGCTAGAGGAGGAAGTCAGCGTACTACATTTAGCACATCTTTAAACTACTTAAGCGATGAAGGTGTTTTGCTTACAGATAACTTTAATCGTTACAGTCTTCGTTTGAAGGTGGATTCGAAAGTTGGCGATAAATTTAAAATTGGCGCCAATATATCACCTTCTTATTCTGACAGAAGAAGATTTGATGGTTCTACGCACGATGTATTAAGACAACCACCATGGTTGCCGGTCTACCACAACGACCACACCATCCAGTTTGTGGATAGAAATGTATATCCAGATGTTCAAGTAGGTGATTATGCTGTGCAAAGACACTTTGATAATTTTGATTTATATGGAGACGGAGGTGAAACAGATATTAGCACAACCAGTAATACCAATCCAGCTGCCAAAATTTTGGAACGTGATCGCAATGATTATAAATTTAAGCTATACGGAAATATCTATGCACAATATGAAATTGCTGATGGTTTAAAGTTTAAAACAACTTTAGGTGGAGATTACTCGCACACAAAAAGAGATAGATGGCAAGGGGTTAAAGCGAGTCGTAACGGAGTAGCTGCAACAAGACTTGACCTTTCAAACGACAAGAGACTCCATATTGTTTCGGATAATGTTTTCACTTATGATAAAACCATAGGAAAACATGACATTAATGCAGTGGCTGGTTTTTCTGCTGAACAGTGGGACTATGAAATTGAGGCTGCTACAGGAATAGGTTATACCTCAGATTTGGTAAGAACACTTTCTGGCGCAACAACTATTGCTGAAGCCACATCTGAAGAATATCAGCAAAGGCTGCTTTCCTATTTTGGTCGTATCAATTATGCATATGACGGCAAGTATCTTGTGTCATTAAGCGCAAGAAGGGATGGGTATTCTGCTTTTGGACCAGACTCTAAATACGGATTTTTCCCAGCAGCTTCTGCTGGATGGACGCTTTCTAACGAGGATTTCCTGCGTGAAAGTAAGACCATTAATTTTTTAAAGCTAAGAGTTAGTTATGGATTAACAGGAAACAATGCATTTGATATTGGTAATGGTGATTTCAGAAACCAAATTAATAGTTACCCTTATTTGTCTTTAATTGGAGCTTCGTCAGCGTCATTTAATAATTCTATTGTTAATGGATTTAACCCACTTAACATTTCCAATACAGGTTTGGGTTGGGAAAAATCAGTGGAGGTGAACCCAGGAATTGATTTTGGATTCTTTAACAATAGACTTACAGGTTCTATAGATGTATATAAAAGGACAAGTGAGGACCTATTGTTAGACGTTCCGGTTTCGTATACTACAGGTTTCCCGAATGCTCTTGACAATAGAGGAAAGGTTGAAAATAGAGGTATTGAAATAGAATTGAGAACTAAAAATGTCATTCGACCAAATTTCCAATGGAACAGTACGTTTATCGCTTCACGAAACGAAAACGAGCTTCTGGACTTTGCGGAATCTAATGGTCTAATAACAAACGTTGATACCAAGCGTGCTGCAGAGTGGATTAATTTAGTTGGAAATCCGATTTCATCATTTTACGGATGGGTAGTTGACTCTGAGATTCCTGCTGAATACATTAAGGCACCATGGGAGCGTGTGCGTCAAACCAATAGAGACGTTTATGTGAAAGACCTTAATGGTGATGGTGTAATTGACGATGATGATAAAACCATTCTTGGAAATCCTTACCCTGATTTGGTATGGAGCATTTCAAATGAGTTTAAGGTAGGCGGTTTTGAATTAAGCTTTATTTTTCAAGGAAGTCATGGGGCTGAAGTACGAAATATTGGTGATCAGTATTTGTTCCGCCACTTTGGATCTGCTTCAACTGCCTTATCAACTGCACCTAATCAAGGCTTTATAAAACAAAAAATATTCACAGATTCAATTGTACAAAATGCTTCATATGTAGCATTACGAACGATTTCAATTGGTTATGATTTACCTGAAGATTTACTTTCGGAACTCTTTATTACTAACGCTAGAATCTATTTAACAGGGCAAAACCTCATGTATATAACGGCTGATGATTACAACGGCTTAAATCCGGAGTCTATTTACAATACGAGCCCAATTAATTACGGTTACCAACGCGTTGGTTCTCCGATTAATCGAACATTCTCATTAGGTCTTAATCTAAATTTCTAAATAATTAATCATGAAAAGCATTAGAATTATAATTTTTATTACGGTAATGGCTGTCTTTACTTCATGTGAAGACTATTTAGAACCAGCACCAACATCAGTAATAAGTGGCGCAAGTTTTTACGCCGATGAAGCACAGCTCATGCAAGGAGTCTACAATATGTATGATGGCCTTCAAGGAGCTAACGACACGAGCTCTAGGAGTAATCACGCTACTCAAATTGAGTATTATGTAACTGAAATGCGTAGCGATAACACAAGATCAAAAAGCGGAGAGGGAGAAGCTGCCCAATTTGATAATCTTGCTGTTGAGGCAACTAATGGTTTAATTGCCGACCACTACAGGAGTTTTTATAATGTCATTTTTAGAGCCAATACGGTACTTCAAAATCTTGGTGTTGCTTCTGAGAGCAACAAATCAAAAATTGAAGGGGAAGCTAAATTTATTCGTGCCTATGTTTATTTTAACTTGGTAAGACTTTATGGCGCTATACCACTTCTTGACAATGTTATTGGTGTAAGTGATGACGCTTCTTATATTAGGAGACCGGTGGCAGATGTATATGACTTAATAGTTAGTGATTTGAACAGCGCAGTAGCTGGATTAGATAATACTAATGGTAGGAACAGAGCTACAAAAGCTGCTGCTCAAGGATTACTTGCTAAAGTACACCTTACACTTGGTAATTATCTCGATGCACAACAGCTACTAGAGAGCGTTATGTCTGAAGGATTTGCTTTGGAGTCCAGCTTTAGTGACGTGTTTTTCAACGAAAGCAATTCGGAAGTTATTTTTGCTATAGGCTATGCTTCAGGATTGGTGCAAGACAGTCAAAACTTTTCTGCTGAATTCTTAAACGGTGTTGGACGAACAGTGGGTGTAAATTACGTTACTGACGATGCAAAAGCTTTTATGGAAGCCAATGGTGGAGACAGAACTGTTGTTTCTATGCGCACTGATCCAATACAACCTACACAAACGCAAGTAACTAAGTTTTTACCTGATGGTTTTGATGGCGGTTCAGATGGGAAAACATTTGATTTCGATGCACGACTTGCTGGGAATGATTGGATTGTGTTACGTTATGCCGACATCTTGTTGATGCACGTTGAGGCCATTATGGGAAGCAGTAACGAAACCAATGCTACAGCGGCTTTAGCTTCATTTCAACAAGTGCGTGATAGAGCAGGACTAACAGACGCAGTAACTTCTATTACCAAAGACGATTTGTTAGCAGAACGTCGTGCAGAATTAGCATTTGAAAACCAAAGGTTGTATGACATAATGCGATTTGGAAAAGGTATAGATATACTTGGCACCTATGCAGTAGCAATTGGAGCAAATTTCACCTCTAATGATTTATTGCT
>JAACDD010000072.1 GCA_009937085.1 Bacteroidota bacterium | reverse complement strand
TGTCATGAGTAAGGAGTTGATAATCATGGCGAAAAACATGCCGAAAACGGTGGAGTTCCACAACCACCACGTAGTTATCGCATTCCATATAAAAAACCCTAGATAAATACGACCAAAAAACCGCCAAAAAGAACTTGATTTACTCGATTGTAGTAACCATAATAATGGAACAAATCCAACAAAAAGGAAAGGGGCAAAACCTCCTGTTGGCCACGAAAAACCTAAAAGAAGTCCAAATAGTAGGGCGGCAAAAATTTTCTTTGGCATGGGGCGAAATTACAATTATTGTATAAGTTTGTGTACGCTTAACCAAAACTTTATGTATGAAAATCATTAAATCAATTCCGAACATACTAACGCTTCTAAACGGATTTTCAGGCTGCTTGGCGCTTATTTCTGTTGTTGAAGGGAATTCATATATGACACTTATTTGGATATTGGTTGGTGTTTTTTTTGACAGTATTGATGGTATGGTTGCCCGAGCGCTAAATGTAACCTCTGAAATTGGGAAGCAGTTAGATTCGCTTTGCGATGTTATTTCTTTTGGAGTTGTGCCTGGATTTATCATGTACACATTTCTTTATAAATGTTTACCATATGATTTGACGCCGTTTTCGCTGTTGGGTTTTTTGGTGACTCTAGCAGCAGTATACAGGCTTGGACGTTTTAATATTACGTCTTCTTCACAATTAGATTTTGAGGGAATGCCCACACCTGCCTTTGCGCTTTTTGTGGTGGGAATTCCGTTTATCCCAGTAGCGTTACCTTATGTAGCGGTTGTTGTTTTGGTTGTTCTTTTAGCCCTTTTGATGGTGTCCAAACTGATGTTACCAAGCCAAAAATTCATCGATGGAAAACCGACTGCCTTTGCCGTTATCTTTGCGCTTATTGCTACGCCTATACTGCTTTGGTTTAGATCGGAAGCCTTGTCTTTTGTGGTGTTGGCTTACGCTTTTTTAGGTGTGATTTATATGAAACTTAAAGGCTAAGCTTCTTAGTTCTAAGCTCAAAATTTTGCCCGAGGTACACTTTGCGAACCATCTCGTCTTCAGCTAATTCTTTAGGCGTTCCTGTCTTTAGAATTTTTCCTTCAAACATTAAGTATGTGCGGTCTGTTATGGCAAGTGTTTCTTGTACGTTGTGATCGGTAATCAAAATACCAATATTTCGCTTTTTGAGGTGCGCTACAATTTTCTGAATATCCTCAACGGCAACAGGGTCAACACCTGCAAAAGGTTCATCTAAAAGGACAAATTTTGGGTCTGTGGCTAAGGCACGTGCAATTTCGGTGCGTCGGCGTTCCCCACCCGAAAGTAAGTCGCCACGACTTTTACGAATATGCGTCAATCCAAATTCTTCTAATAGCGCTTCTGTTTTTTCGTGTTGTTCTGTAGGAGTTAAATCAGTTAGTTCCAAAACACTTTTGATGTTTTGCTCCACGGTAAGCTTACGAAATACGGAAGCTTCTTGTGCCAAATAACCAATTCCGCTTTGAGCGCGTTTATACATGGGGAAGCGGGTAATATCAGTATCGTCCAAAAAGATATGTCCTGTCAAGGGTTTTATAAGCCCGACAATCATATAAAACGAGGTGGTTTTTCCAGCACCATTAGGACCTAAAAGCCCAACAATTTCCCCTTGCTTAACCGTTACAGAAACCTCATTTACAACCTTTCTGCCACGGTAGGTTTTGGTTATGTTTTGTGCGTGTAATTTCATCATTGCGTTGTAGGTGTTTTTGGCATTTCTTTACTTTTTCTTGTAACGTATTTTGAAATAAAGATACTCACTTCGTATAAAATCATAATTGGTATTGCTACAACGATCTGACTGGCAATATCTGGGGGAGTAATAATGGCCGAAAGAGTAAGTACAAGTACCAACGATATTTTGCGGTATTTCCGCATAAGTTCAGGCGTAATGAGCCCTATTTTAGTTAAAAAATAAACCAAAATGGGAAGCTCAAAAATAAATCCTGCAGACAGCACAGACGCTCTAACCAGTGCGGTGTAGCTGCTTAAATCAAAGTCGTTGAAAATTTCTACACTAACACTATATGTTCCTAAAAAACGCAGCGATAGTGGCGTGATAATAAAGTAGCCAAACATGACACCTAGAAAAAATAAAAAAGAGGACATAAAAATAAATCCTCGTGCTTGACGGCGTTCGTTTTTTAAAAGTCCGGGACTAATAAATAACCATAATTGATAAATAACATACGGAAAGGCAACGATAAATCCTGCGGTAATTGACGTCCAAATATGTGCTGAGAATTGCCCAGCAACCGTTCGGCTTTGAACCCTGAAAGGTAATTCATCAAGGCAAAAACCTTCGTTAAAACCAAGAGCCTGTGCGGCGCTACACAACCATTTGTAGGTAATAAAATCTTGCTTTTTGGGACCAAAAAGCAAATAATCAAAAATGAAATCTTTAGCAATAAACGCCAAGCCCCCTGCAATGACAATGGCTAAAATACTTCGAATAAGGTGCCAACGGAGGTCTTCTAAGTGATCTAAAAAAGACATGTTTTTTTCTTCCATGCTAATAAATACCTTCGTTAAGGATATCGTGAATGTGGATGATGCCGCTATAACTGTCGTTTTGAGCAACTATAATCTGGCTGATTTCTTTTTGCTGCATAAGCGTAAGTGCCTCTTTTGCCAAAACATTTCCGTTGAGTAACACAGGGTTTTTACTCATGATATCTTTTGCCATTAGCGTGGTGTAATCTCGCTGATTTTGCATCATACGTCTTAGGTCACCGTCAGTGATAATGCCTACAACTTTATCGTTGTCTAGAACAGCAGTAGCCCCAACAAGCTTAGTTGAAATTTCTGTAATGACTTCATCAATGGCTGTGTTTTGCTGAACAGCTGGTTTTTTGTGCTCTTGTAGTAGATGCGATAATTGCACGAAAAGCGCTTTGCCCAACGCACCTCCGGGATGCGAACGTGCAAAATCTTCAGTGTTAAACCCATTGAGTTCCATTAGGCAAATAGCAAGTGCATCTCCTAAAACAAGTTGTGCTGTGGTACTGGTAGTAGGAGCTAAATTGTTAGGGTCGGCTTCGGAAGGAACGTTTACGTGTAATACGGCATCGGAATGCTGTGCTAAATAAGAATCGGAATTTGCCGTCATGCCAACAAGTTTGTTGCCTCTGTTTTTTAGCAGCGGAACTAAGGTTTTTATTTCTGGAGTTGTCCCACTTTTGGAAAGACAAATTACAATATCGTTGTTGTCTATCATGCCCAAGTCACCATGAATAGCATCGGCAGCATGCATAAACATACTTTTAGTTCCTGTTGAGTTTAACGTTGCACTTATTTTCATGCCAATTATGGCACTTTTTCCAATGCCAGTAACAACTAATCTTCCGTTACTTTTTTGTGCCCAATTGACAACTTGCTCAAAATCAGAAGTGAGTTGTGGGATCAAGCCCTCAATGGCTGCGGCTTGTTGCGCTATTACAGCTTTTGCTGTATGTAATATAGAAATAGATTTATTCAAACTTTATTGATAAATATTCAGTTTTGACGTATATTGTGAATACAAATGTACAAAACCAACATGAAGCTAAATGTAGTTGATGAGCAGTTTAATTTAAAGGCTGCATTAAAAAAATATTTTGGTTTTAGCGAATTCAGAGGACTCCAAGAGCCAGTAATCAAAAGCGTACTTAACAAAGAGAATACATTCGTGATTATGCCAACAGGTGGCGGAAAATCACTTTGTTATCAATTGCCAGCACTGATTCAACCTGGAACGGCAATAGTGGTATCGCCACTAATTGCGCTTATGAAAAACCAAGTAGACGCCATTCGCGGGATCTCCAAAAACGATGGTATTGCGCACGTTTTAAACTCATCACTGAGCAAAACACAAATCCAAACGGTAAAAGACGATATTACTTCTGGTATTACAAAACTGCTTTACGTTGCACCCGAGTCGCTGACAAAAGAAGATAATGTTGCGTTCTTACGCACCGTTCAGATAAGTTTTATGGCTATCGACGAGGCGCATTGTATTTCTGAATGGGGACATGATTTTAGGCCTGAATACCGCAATCTTAAATCTATTTCGGCACGTATAGGGGATAATATAACCATTATTGGGCTAACCGCCACGGCAACTCCAAAAGTACAAGAGGATATTTTAAAAAATCTAAATATTTCTGATGCTACAACTTATAAAGCATCTTTTAATAGGCCTAATTTATACTACGAAGTTCGTCCAAAAACAGCACAAGTAGACCGTGACATCATTTCTTTTGTAAAAGAAAATTCAGGAAAATCAGGCATCGTCTATTGCTTGTCCAGAAAACGCGTTGAAGAACTTGCTCAAGTATTGCAAGTTAATGGCGTTAATGCGCTACCGTATCATGCGGGGTTAGACAATAAGCAGCGTGTGTTTAATCAAGATAGTTTTTTGAAGGAAGACTGCGATGTTATTGTTGCAACTATCGCTTTTGGTATGGGAATCGATAAACCTGACGTTCGATTTGTTATTCATCACGATATCCCAAAAAGTATTGAGAGTTACTACCAAGAAACAGGTCGTGGTGGTCGCGATGGTGGCGAAGGACATTGTTTGGCGTTTTATGCATACAAAGACATTGAAAAACTTGAAAAGTTTATGTCGGGAAAACCCCTTGCCGAGCAAGAGGTGGGTTATGCATTATTGCAAGAAATGGTAGCTTACGCTGAAACGTCCATGTCTAGGCGGAAATTTATACTTCATTATTTCGGAGAGGAATTTGATGAAATTAATGGCGATGGCGCAGAAATGGACGATAATACTCGAAATCCAAAGCCTAAGGTAGAAGCACAACAAGAAGTAGGCATGTTGCTAAATCTGGTAAAACAGACGAATGAGCAGTACAAAATTAAAGAGCTGATCCATATTATGGCAGGTCTAGAAACGCCTATTTTAGTATCACATAGTATTCGTTCAAATCCGCTATTTGGATTAGGTAGTAGTCATGAACTGCCTTATTGGAAAGCATTGCTCACACAACTATTGGTTGCAGGTTATCTAACAAAAGAGATAGAGACCTATGGGGTTATAAAAATTAGTAAAAAAGGGAAAGCGTTTATCGAAAAACCAGATAGTTTTTTGATGACTGAAAACCATGTGTACGATACGTCTATGCCAATTGCAACGCCAGTAAAAGCAGGAAATTTTGATGTTAAACTTCAAAAAATGTTGATGCAACTTCGAAAAGATGTAGCAGATAAATTTGAAGTACCGCCCTATGCTGTGTTCCAAGAGTCTTCCATTGAAGATATGCTTATCAAATACCCGATTACCATTGAGGAACTCAAAAGTATTCACGGCGTAGGAGAAGGAAAGGCGAATAAATTTGGAAAGCCTTTTATATCGCTTATTGCAAAATACACGGAGGATAACGGTATTGTTCGTCCAGAGGATTTAATTATTAAAAGCACAGGTGCAAACTCTGCCTTAAAGCTATTTATCATTCAAAATATAGATAGAAAATTACCCTTGCAAGATATTGCTGATGCCAAAGGCATGGATTTCCCAGCTTTTTTAGAACAGTTAGAAACCATTGTTTTTTCAGGAACAAAAGTAAATATCCAATACGCTATTGATGAGCTTTTTGATGAAGATCAACAAGAAGAATTATATGCGTATTTTATGGAAGCCGATGAAGACGATATTCAGACTGCAGTTGAGGAATTCGATGGGGATTTTGAAGACGACGACTTACGCGTTTTCCGAATTAAATTTATGAGTGAAGTGGCAAACTAATCTTTTTATGGCTACTTTCGCAGCATATAAATTTTGACTTATGAGCGAAGGAATTTACGCTGTATTTACCACACCCAAAGGAACAATCAAAGTACGCTTAACACACAACGAAACCCCGGGAACGGTAGGAAACTTTGTTGCGTTAGCAGAAGGGAATCTTGAAAACTCGCACAAGCCTCAGGGCACACCTTATTACGATGGCCTTTGTTTCCATCGTGTAATTGCTGACTTTATGATTCAAGGTGGTTGTCCACAACGCACGGGGACTGGAGGTCCAGGCTATCAATTTGATGACGAAATTCATGCTGAACTAAATCACGATAGACCAGGCGTATTGTCTATGGCAAATGCAGGTCCTGGCACCAATGGAAGTCAATTTTTTATTACACACAACGAGACCCCTTGGCTCGATGGAAAACATACCGTCTTTGGCTTTGTTGAGGAAGGTCAAGATGTTGTAAATGCGATTGCGCAAAATGATGAGATTGAGTCTGTTGTCATTGAGCGTATTGGCGAAGCAGCAGCAGCTTGGAATGCTGTTGAGGCGTTCAGAACTTTTGAAGGAAGTCGCGAGGAGCGTTTACGTGAAGAGCGCGAGGAACAAGAAAAAGAACTTGATAAAATTGCCTCAGGATTTGAAAAAACAGCTTCAGGATTGCGTTACCAATTTATTCAACGCGGTGCGGGTGCCGCTGCTGAAAAAGGCAAAACCGTTAGCGTGCATTACAAAGGACAATTAGCTGATGGTACTGTTTTTGACTCCTCTTACAAACGCAATCAACCGATTGATTTTGCATTGGGTGTTGGACAGGTAATCCCAGGATGGGACGAAGGTATTCAGTTGCTTACTGTTGGTGACAAAGCACGTTTTGTAATCCCAAGTGATTTAGGATATGGCGCACAAGGTGCAGGTGGCGTTATTCCACCAAACGCTACTTTAATTTTTGATGTGGAACTTGTAGCAGTTAGCTAACTTTCCACTTAATATTACATCCCAAACTTGGTTTTTGGAGCGAGTCAATTGGTGTTCCAGCAAGAAGTGCATCTAATGCTGTACGTAAATCTTTTCCGGTAACAGGAACATCGTTTCCTGGTCTTGAGTTGTCCATCTGCCCACGATAAACTAAGGCGCGTTCGGCATCAAAAAGATAAAAATCAGGTGTACATGCTGCGTCGTAAGCCTTGGCTACATCTTGCGACTCGTCGTATAAATACGGAAAATTAAACCCTTGTTCTTTTGCTGTTTTTTTCATCAATTCTGGCGAATCATCAGGGTAGTTTTCCACATCGTTGCTCGATATTGCAACAAATCCAAAACCTTGCTCCATATAATCATTTGCTAGCGATGCAATGCCGTCAAAAACATGCATTACATACGGGCAATGATTGCAAATAAACATAACGACGGTTCCCTTTGCTCCGTGCACATCCGAAAAAGAGTACACCTTTTCGTCTGTGGTGTTGGGTAAAGTGAAATCTGGTGCTTTTGTGCCAAGGTCGAGCATATTTGAAGGAGTCCGTGCCATTTTTGTATTGAATTTGAGCTTCAAAAATAGCTATAAAAATACTAGCGCAACACGGTACTTCCTTTTTCCTTTCTGATAAATGTTGTCAATTCTGACAACATCTCACTAAATGCTTCAAAGTGTTCCTTATATAAATAGAGTCTTTGTTTTTTAAGTAATTTTCCGTCTGGAGATTTTTTGCGTTCCGAAATTATTAAGTAATAATCATTAGCCTTAGTTTGCTTAACGTCAAAATAATATGTGCGAGAACCCGCTTGTAGGCACAGTTCCCGAACGCTGTGTGAATGTTCGAAAGTATCCATATTGTAAGATTTGTTGAAGTAAATGTAACAAATCTTAAATGCTTATAAGTTTTCTTCCTCTAAACGTTGTTGGGCATACAAATCTTTGTAATAGCCATCATCTTTAATAAGAGCTGCATGCGTGCCAAATTGGGTTACACTTCCGTCTTTAAGAATAAGAATATAATCTGCATTTTTTGCAGACGAAACACGGTGGCATACAATAACTGTTGTGGTGTTTTTGTTTGTTGCTTTTAGCGATGTTAAAATGGCTTCTTCTGTCTCGGTATCTACTGCCGAAAGGCAATCATCTAACAACAATAGTTTTGGTTGCTTGATGAGCGCACGTGCAATGGAAACCCGTTGTTTTTGTCCACCAGAAAGTGTGATGCCTCGCTCACCTAGCATGGTCTCATACTTTTCAGAAAACGCAATAATATTATCGTGAACGGCAGCTTGTTTTGCAGCGGCTTGAATTTCTTCTTCTGTCGCATCTTGTTTGCCAAAACGAATATTATTGGCAATGGTATCAGAGAACAAAAAGGGCTGTTGTGGTACTACGCCCATCGCTTCTCGAATGTCATTTTGGGCGTAGTCATTAATCGATTTGCCACCAAGCATGACTTCTCCTGAATGTGGTAAATAGGTTTTTGAAAGTAATTGTAATAAGGTTGTTTTTCCAGCGCCTGTTGGTCCCATTACAGCAATTGTTTTCCCTGCTTCCAGCGCAAAAGAAACGCCTTGGAGTGCATGAATTCCTGTGTCATCGTAGGTGAAATGCACATTCTTAAACGCAATAGAGGTCTCTTCTAAAATATTGAAAGTTGTATTGCTATCTTGTATTTCAGGTTCTTGGCCTAAAAACTCATTGATCCGTTTTTGCGATGCCTCCGCTTGTTGTACAATAGAAGTTACCCATCCCACTGTTGCCACAGGCCATGTGAGCATATTCACATAAATAATAAACTCTGCCAATACGCCAAGTTCAATTTGTCCCGCGATGTACTGACTACCACCAATAAAAATCACCAAAACATTACTTATGCCAATAAGCAATATCATCATTGGAAAAAACCAGGCTTGTACTTGCACAAGCGACATGTTTTTAGTGCGGCTTTCTGCCGAAATGCGTTCCATTTCTGCTATGCGGTTCGGTTCTATTGCATAGGATTTTATCACATTAACCCCACTAAACGATTCTTGCGCAAATGTGGAAAGTTGTGATAGCATCTGCTGTACAAGAGTACTGCGTTCATGTATGGCCTTGCTTAGCTTATATATCATGACTGATAAAATAGGCAAGGGCAGTAGCGTGTAAAGCGTTAGTTTGGGTGCAACACTTACCATGTAGCTAATTACAATAACAAATAGTGTGATGGTATTAACGCTATACATAAGCGCAGGGCCAACATACATGCGTACTCTAGAGACGTCTTCGCTAATACGACTCATTAAATCACCAGTGCGGTTTTGCTTATAAAATCGCAGCGAAAGCTTTTGGTAGTGATCGTATATGGTGTTTTTAAGGTCGAATTCAATGTGACGAGATACATTAATTATGGTTTGTCGCATGGCAAACGTAAATCCTCCAGAAATCAGCGCAGCTCCAATAATAAGTGCAATATTGGTCAGCAGTACTTTTTTTATGTCCGTTAAGTCTGTTGCACCACTTTGTATAAACTGCTCTATCACGGTAATGGAATCACCAACTAAACTTGGTGCGAGAACGGCAAACACTCGTGAAGAAACGGTAAATAACAGTCCCAACAACAATAGTGGACGGTATTTTTTTAGATAACTATTAAGGTATTGAAGCGCGCGCAAGCTATTTTTTTTACGAAGATAAGTTTTTAGTAGGTTGTACCAAATCTAAAGTTAAACATCGTATTTTTGCATCATCAAAAGACGTTCTCATACATGATTACAAGACGGCATCTTCGCACTAAGGTTATGCAAGCCCTCTACGCCCAACAGCTGGACCCCAACGATAACCTCAAAGCAGGCGAATCGTGGATACTCAAAAGCAGTCAAGACTTTCAATTACTCTATATCACCCTTTTGGATTTGTTTGTAGAATTACATGCTTGCGGACATCAGCTTTATTTAAAAAATACCAAAAAGCATTTGACGCCAGAGGCAAATGAAGTGAACCCAAAGTTCTTTTCTAATCAAGCGTTAAAGGCATTGATGGAAAACCCAAAATTGGAAGCCTTACGTACCAAGCACAAACTTAAATTCTGGAAAAAACACGACGAATATGTGCGACTGATTTGGGACGCCATAACGCAAAGCGATGTGTATCACGCGTATTTGGATGAAGAAACTACCTCGATGGAATCCGACAAAGCCTTTTTAGTTTCCCTATACACTAATGTGATTGCACCTTTTGACCGACTGCCCGAATTTATTGAGGAGGTAAACATTTCGTGGATGGATGATATTCCTCTTGTAAATACCATTGTTCGTAACAGTCTAAAACGCATCGACACCCTTGATGCGGTAATACCGCATTTGTACAAGGACGAAGAAGACCAAAAGTTTTCGTTAGAGCTGTTTCGCAAGGTTATGCTTAACAAACAAGAATTACAAAACGAAATTATTGGAAGAACGCCAAATTGGGATCCAGATCGTATTGCAAGCTTAGACTTTACCTTATTGCTAATGGCGTTGGCGGAGGTGTTGTATTTCCCTTCAATTCCTGTGAACGTCACTATCAATGAATATTTGGAAATTGCTAAGGAATACGCCACGCCAAAAAGCAGCATATTCATCAATGGTATTTTGGATAAAGTAGTTAAAGAATTTACCGAGCAAAAACGCATTCGTAAAAATTTACGCGGAATGCAGTAATATGTTTATTTTTGGAAAAATTACAAATTATGAAACCATGGATTTTTGCCCTAATGGGTCTGTTTATTATGAGTTGCTCTGGAGATGCCTCCAAAAAAGTAAAGTCAGAAAACCTTGCGCAAGCTGAAGCGCGCCAAGATGCCAATAGCAGTCTACCTGTATTGACATTTGACAAAAAAGAACACGATTTTGGTGTCATTAATGAAGGCGATATTGTTGAAACAGCTTTTTCGTTTACCAATACGGGAGATAGCGATTTGATGATTTTAGATGCACGTGGTAGTTGCGGTTGTACCGTACCCGAGTATCCCAAGAATACGCCTATTGCTCCTGGTGAATCTAGAGAAATTAAGGTTAAATTTGATTCTGCCAACAAACCTGGCAATCAAACTAAAACGGTAACGCTTACTACCAATACAGAAAAAGGGCGTGAAATTCTGAGAATCAAAACAATGGTTACTCCAGATCCTGTAAAAGAACAACAGCGTCAAGCTGCTCGTAATCAAACTAATAACTAAATTTTATATCAATGGGAAACCAACTACCTTTTTTACTACTCATGTTTGCGGTCATGTTTTTGTTTTTAATTCTACCGCAACAACGTCGTGCCAAAAAAGAACGCACCTTTAAAAATAACCTTAAAAAAGGGGATTTGGTAGTTACCAAAGGAGGTATTCATGGCAAAGTAGTTGAGGTTAACGAAAGCAACGATAGCTGTGTTATTGAAACTATGGCAGGAAAAGTTAAAATGGAGCGAAGCTTTATCTCCCAAGAGATGAGCCAGCGCAGAACAACCAGTCCAAAAAAATAAAATCAAAGCACTTCGGATGAAGTGCTTTTTTTAAATTATGTACAAACGCATCGTTCGACCCATACTGTTTTTGTTTGATCCCGAATGGGTGCATTATTTTTCTTTTGCAGCTATTGGCTTTTTGCATCGCATTCCATTTATGGGTCTTTTGATTAAAGTATTGTATAGCAGTAAAAAGCCTTCTTTAAAAAGAGAAGTTTTTGGTATTCAGTTCCCAAACCCAGTAGGACTAGCAGCAGGTTTTGATAAAGACGCCAAACGGTTTAAAGAACTTTCGAACTTTGGGTTTGGTTTTATTGAAATAGGTACGGTAACACCCAAGCCACAAGGAGGAAATCCCAAGCCTCGACTGTTTCGGCTTAAAAAAGATAAGGGTATTATCAACCGAATGGGCTTTAACAACGAAGGGGTTGGAGCTGCTGTAAAACGATTGCAGCACAATAAAAATGTGATCATTGGCGGGAATATTGGAAAGAATAAAACAACACCCAATGAAAACGCTCAAGATGATTACCTCATTTGCTTTAATGCCTTGTTCGATGTAGTGGACTATTTTGTGGTAAATGTGAGTTCACCCAATACCCCTAATTTGCGCGATCTACAAGAAAAAGAACCGCTTACTGCATTGCTGAATACACTCCAAAAACAGAACAATAGCAAACCCAAACGCAAGCCTATTTTATTAAAAATAGCTCCCGATCTTACGGATACACAACTTTCTGATATTATTGACATTGTTGAAGTCACTAAGATTGATGGCGTTATTGCGACCAATACGACACTTTCACGCGACGGATTGAAAAGCCCCGAAAGCTTAACCAAACAAGCAGGCGGACTAAGTGGCAAACCCTTAACCAATCGCAGTACAGAAGTGATTCGTTATTTACACACCCAAAGCAAGGGCGCTTTTCCCATTGTTGGAGTCGGCGGCATTCATACACCCAACGATGCTAAAGAAAAACTTGCGGCAGGTGCATCTTTAATTCAGCTTTACACAGGCTTTGTGTATGAAGGTCCGGCAGCTGTGCGCAACATAAATAATTCACTCTAAGCCACGGCGTTGGCTCATTTTTTTGTTTAACAGACTTTAGACTTAAAAAAAATATGTACATTAGTTTCATATTTGTTTAACCCTAAATCTAAATAAAATGGACTCAAACGTATTATGGCTTATCATTGTTGGCATTGTAGCTGGTTTCCTTGCTGGGAAACTTATGAAAGGAAAAGGCTTCGGAATTTTTATTAATCTTTTAGTTGGTATTGCAGGAGCACTTCTTGGCGGTTGGCTTTTTGGTCAACTAGGACTTTCATTTGGCGGTGGTGTTCTTGGCTCACTCATTACGGCATTTTTAGGCGCTGTTATCTTACTTTTCCTAATTGGGCTTGTTAAGAAAAAGTAACTATCAGAATTTATTAAAGAGCAAGTTCAACTTGCTCTTATCTTTTTGATTTATTGGTATCTTTTCTTTTAGTATTTTTATTTAAACTACTTAATAAATGTTTGTTTCTTATGAAAACACCACTTCCTATTTGTTTTAGTTTAATAGTTTTTGCTGCAGCTATAGTGGCTTGCACTAAAGCACCTTCATTAACAAATGCGTTATTAGAACCTTGGGAAGGACCTTATCAGGGGGTACCGGCTTTCGATAAAATGTCGGTAATAGAGTTGAAACCTGCTATGCTAAAGGCTATGGAATTTAATCTCGATGAGATGAACGCTATTGCTTCTAATCCTGAGCCTCCAACCTTTGAAAATACAATTGAAGAAATTGAACGCTCTGGCGCTCTATTGGACAGAGCTTTTGCGTATTATGGTATTTTTAGTAATAATATATCTTCATCAGAATTTCGTGAGGTACAAACCGAACTAGCACCCTTGTTTTCAGAGTTTCGTTCCAAGATTACACAAAACGAGCCTCTTTTTCAGCGTATCAAAACAATTTATGAGGCATCAAAAGATAATCCACTTCCGCCAGATCAACAACGTGTAGTGGAACTTACCTATCAAAGCTTTGCTATGAGAGGTGCTAATTTAGATGTAGATAAAAAGCAACGTTATGCGGAAATCAATAAAGAACTATCAACGCTTTACACCAAGTTTTCCAATAACGTACTACACGATGAAGAAAATTATGTAATGTATTTATCTAAAAATCAATTGGATGGGTTACCTGATGCCTTTGTTAAGTCAGCTGCTCGAATAGCCAAAAGCAAAGGGAGAGAAGGGGAGTATGCGGTTACAAATACACGTTCGTCCATGGATCCTTTTTTAACCTATTCAACAAAGCGCCAATTGCGAAAACAAGTATGGACAAATTATTATTCTCGAGGCGATAATAATGACGCCTATGACAACAAAAATAGTATTGCACAGATTCTAAAACTCCGAAAAGAACGTGTAGCACTTCTTGGTTATGACAACTTTGCTGCATGGCGTTTGCAAAACCGAATGGCAAAAAAACCAGAAAATGCGTTGGCACTTATGGAAGCTGTATGGCCAGCAGCCATTGCGCGAGTTACAGAAGAGGTTCAAGACATGCAAAATATTGCTAACTCGGATGGAGACAACATTACCATTGAGCCATGGGACTACCGTTTTTATGCTGAAAAAGTGCGTAAAGTAAAATATGATTTGGATTCGGATGAAGTAAAACAATACCTTCAAATGGACAAACTTACAGATGCCATGCACTACGTGGCTGGACGTTTGTTTGGATATGTCTTCTCACCTGTTCAAGATGGTTCTGTCCCTGTTTTTCATGAAGATGTTAACGTTTGGGAAGTTACCAATAAAGACACTGGCGAGCACGTTGGATTATGGTATTTAGACCCGTATGCCAGAGAAGGAAAGCGCTCGGGTGCTTGGGCAACAACGTATCGTAGCTTTTCAACTTTTGACGGCAAAACCAATGTGTTAGCGTCAAATAACTCCAATTTTGTAAAGCCAGTTCCTGGCGAAGCCTTATTGATTTCTTGGGACGATGCTACAACCTTTTTCCATGAATTTGGTCACGCGCTGCATTTTTTCGCATCAAATGTCAAATACCCAACTCTAAATGGAGGGGTACGGGATTATACAGAATTTCAATCTCAACTCTTAGAACGTTGGTTGGCTACTGACGAAGTTATCGATCGTTTTTTAGTACATCAACAAACAGGCGATCCAATGCCTAAAACACTTGTGGCAAAAATCAAAAAAGCAGCAACATTTAATCAAGGATTTGCCACAACGGAGTATTTAGCATCTGCGTTAATGGATATGAAACTGCACTTGGCAGACCCAACTGATATAGATATAGCCGTATTTGAGCGTGAAACCTTGGCGGAACTCAATATGCCTAAGGAGTTGCCAATGCGCCACCGCACACCGCACTTTGGACACGTTTTTTCAGGTGAAGGATATGCTACAGCATATTACGGCTATATGTGGGCAGATGTATTAACTGCCGATGCTACAGAGGCTTTTAGATCAGCTCCAGGAGGTTTTTATGATGAAGAAATGGCTCACAAATTAGTAACCTATTTGTTTGCACCACGCAATTCAATTGACCCTGCGCAAGCATACCGTATGTTTCGAGGACGCGATGCGTCAATCGATGCCTTGATGCGTGCTCGTGGTTTTCCAATACCTAACTAAATGTTCAGTTTTATTACTAGAATTTAGTAATTTAAGCCAAAATTTTATTGAATGAAAGATTTGGCTTATCGCACAGCGAGTTCCTATCAACAAGCAAAACAACATGCAAACGATAACCCAGAAGCTTTTTGGGCGGATATCGCCAAAAATTTTGAGTGGCACACGCCGTGGAATAAGGTATTGGAATACGACTTTCACACTCCTGAGGTAAATTGGTTTTTAGGTGGTAAGCTGAATATTACTGAAAATTGTTTGGATAGGCATCTTAAAACCCAACCAGATAAAACCGCTATCATTTTTGAACCCAATGACCCTAACGACGCTGCACAGCATATTTCATATAGCGAATTGCATAGCAGGGTTTGTCGTGCGGCAAATATGCTAAAAGCTAACGGCGCCAAAAAAGGAGACAGGATATGTATTTACATGCCCATGACACCCGAACTGGCAATTGCCGTGTTGGCATGCGCGCGGATTGGTGCAATTCATTCAGTAGTTTTTGCAGGATTTTCAGCAACGGCACTTGCAGCTCGAATAAATGATGCGGAATGCAGCATATTGCTAACAGCTGATGGGGGATTCCGTGGAGCTAAAGTAACACCGCTAAAAGACATTGCAGACGAAGCATTAACATCTTGCCCGTCAATAAAAAACTGCATAGTTCTTAAGCGTACAGGGCAATACGTATCGTGGAATAATATGGATTTGTGGTGGCACGAAGAACTTGAAAAAGTCAACGATAATTGTCCCGCTGAGGTGATGGACAGCGAAGACCCGCTTTTCATCTTATATACTTCGGGATCTACGGGAAAGCCAAAAGGCATGGTGCATTCCTGCGGCGGCTATATGGTATATACTGCCTATTCGTTTCAAAATGTATTCCAATATCAAAAAGGCGATGTGTATTGGTGCACAGCAGATATCGGTTGGATTACCGGACATTCCTATATTGTATACGGCCCTTTGGCTGTTGGCGCTACAACAGTGATGTTTGAAGGCGTTCCGTCCTACCCAGATTATGGACGTTTTTGGGAAGTGTGTGCCAAACACAAGGTAAATCAGTTTTATACGGCACCAACTGCCATACGTGCTTTGCAAAAGCATCCAGTTGAACTGGTTAACAAACACGACTTATCATCACTAAAAGTACTGGGTTCAGTAGGGGAACCGATAAATGCAGAAGCCTGGCATTGGTATGATAAACATGTAGGTAAACACAATTGTCCTATTGTAGATACGTGGTGGCAAACCGAAACAGGGGGTATTTTGATTACCTCATTGGCAGGTGTGACGCCTCAAAAACCCACTTTTGCTACACTACCCATGCCGGGTGTGCAGGCGGTGTTGCTTGATAACGAAGGCAACGAAATTGAAGGCGAAACAGAAGGGATATTGGCAATAAAACATCCTTGGCCTTCTATTGCGCGAACTATTTGGGGTGACCACGAACGGTATAAAAACGTGTATTTCTCAGCCTATCCAGGATATTATTTTCCTGGTGATGGCGCACTTCGTGATGCCGAAGGTAATTTTCGCATTACGGGTAGGGTAGACGATGTGGTAATTGTTTCTGGACATAATTTAGGAACCGCACCCATTGAAAATGCGCTAAACGCACACAAGGCTGTGGTGGAGAGTGCCGTTGTTGGCTTTCCACACGATGTGAAAGGAAATGCATTGCACGCTTTTGTTATTCCAAACTCTGAAGTCGATCCAAACGAATTGACGGATGAGCTTCGAGTATTGGTAGCAAAAACTATTGGTCCAATCGCCAAGCCTGACCGCATACAAGTAGTGAGTGGATTACCCAAAACGCGAAGCGGTAAAATTATGCGTAGAATTTTACGTAAACTCGCTGCTGGTGAATATGATCAATTGGGCGATGTATCTACCTTACTAAATCCTGAAATTATACAGGAGATTAAGCAAAATAGCTAAACGTCTCGCCGTTTTTGATGTTTTGTACCGTTTCAAAAATTAATTTGATAACGTTTTCCACGTCATCTTGATGCACCATTTCTACAGTGGTATGCATGTATTTTAGAGGTAACGATATCAGTGCAGAAGGAACGCCGCCATTGCTGTACGCAAAAGCGTCCGTGTCTGTACCTGTATAACGCGAGGAAGCCAAACGCTGAAATGGAATTTCTTTTGCCTCAGCAGTTTCGATAATCCTATCACGAAGCAATTGCTGAACAGCAGGAGCATACGATATTACGGGTCCTTTGCCTATAGCATTATCTCCTTGTTTTTTTGGATTTAACATCGGCGTTGTTGTGTCGTGGCAAACATCTGTAATTATAGCTACATTAGGTTTGATACGTTGTGTAATCATTTCAGCGCCGCGTAATCCAATTTCTTCTTGTACAGAATTGGTCACATATAATCCAAAGGGAAGTTTGATGTCGCTTTCCTTTAAAAGGCGTGCTACTTCCGCAATCATAAATCCACCAATTCGGTTATCTAATGCCCGACACACAAACTTATCTTTATTCAGTATTTGGAAGGTGTCAGGATAGGTGATGACACATCCAACATGAATCCCTAATTTTTCAACTTCTTCTTTGGTAGCAGCACCAACATCAATCGTAATATTGTCAATTTTTGGTGTTTCTTCTTTACCAGGTGTTCTCGTGTGAATGGCAGGCCAGCCAAAAACCCCTTTTACAATCCCATTTTTGGTGTGTATATCCACCCATTTTGATGGCGCAATTAGGTGGTCGCTACCACCATTTCGAATAACCGATATTAATCCTTTTTCCGATATATAATTGACATACCAAGAAATTTCATCCGAATGTGCCTCAATGACCACTTTAAAATCAGCTTCTGGATTAATAACGCCTACCGCAGTTCCGTAGGTGTCAGTGATAAACGCATCAACGTAAGGTTTAAGGTAGTCCATCCATATCTTTTGACTTTCCCATTCGTAGCCGGTAGGGGCTGGGTTGTTTAGATATTTGGCAAGAAATTCGTGTGATTTTTTATTGAGTATGCTTTTCATTTGGAAAAAAATTAAAGCCTCTAAAGTACAACATAAACCTAAAACAATCTTAGTACTTTTGAACTGATGCAAAAACTTGTTTTTTTGGTTGTTTTTCTGTTTGGAAGTTGTCTTTATGGGCAGCAACAACAACCTATATATATAGTAGAGGGCGATACATTAACTAATCCGTACGTGGATTTGCGTGAAGTGGTAGTCCTCCCAAGTTTAAAATTTGATAGTTATAACGACTATTTAGCATATTATAGACTGCGCAAACGAACGCTAAAAGTATATCCATATGCTAAAATTGCGTCGGAACGTTTGGTTGTTTTGAACGACCGCTTGTCTAAAATCAAACGAAAACGCGCCAGAAAACGGTACACCAAACGCATTGAACGCTACTTAGAAGGCGAATTTAAAGAGGAATTAAAGCGTCTTACACGCTCTGAAGGGCGTATTTTAGTTAAATTAATACACCGCGAAACGGGTCAAACGACACATGGTTTGATAAAAAAATTGCGGAGTGGTTGGCGTGCGTTTGTCTACCAGACGACAGCAAAACTTTTTGACATTGACCTTAAAACTACATATAACCCTGCTGATGATGAGGAAGATGCTTTAATCGAAGGGATTCTACTTCGTGCATTTGCTGACGGAACATTACATCAACCCCAAGAAAAAATTAAAAAATAAATCACGAATATGAGTTTGTAGAATTAAAAGGGTTGTATATTTGCCATCCGCAAAAAAAGCTGTGGACCACATCAAACAAAAAAAGTTTAATTTTTTTTTCATGTGGGGTTGTCAAAACCAAAAAGCAGTGTATATTTGCAACCGCTTTCAAAAAGAAAGTAAAAAAGTTCATTGAATTATTGAGAATGACAGCGCGTATACTTCGCTTCGGCGAAGGAAATACGAATAGTAAAACAATCATGAGACAGCTCTAATTTGTCAATTTTTTTGTTGTTAATTTTATTTAAAGTTATACAATGAAGAG
>JAACDD010000071.1 GCA_009937085.1 Bacteroidota bacterium | reverse complement strand
TTGCTATATTTGCATAAACATACTTCATGCAATACAAACGAATACTTCTAAAACTAAGCGGCGAGGCACTCATGGGTGATCGCACGCACGGTATTGATCCCAAACGACTTGCCGAGTACGCGCAAGACATCAAGGAAATTGTTGGCTTGGGGGTAGAAGTGGCTGTTGTTATTGGTGGTGGAAACATATTCCGTGGCGTTGCAGCAGCGAGCAACGGAATGGATCGCGTACAAGGCGATTATATGGGCATGTTGGCTACTTGTATTAATGGGCTAGCGCTGCAAAGTGCATTGGAAGACGCCGAAGTACCGTCTCGATTACAAACCGCGTTAAAAATTGAAGCCATTGCAGAACCGTATATTAAACGTCGCGCGGTACGCCATTTGGAAAAAGGACGTGTGGTCATTTTTGGTGCAGGAACTGGAAATCCATTTTTTACAACAGACTCTGCAGCCGTACTTCGTGCTATTGAAGTGAGCGCAGATGTGATCCTTAAAGGAACTCGCGTAGATGGGATTTATACTGCAGATCCAGAAAAAGACAAATCGGCGCAAAAATTTGATAATATCTCCTTCAGTGACGTACTCAGTAAGGGGCTAAAAGTCATGGACATGACCGCATTTACACTAAGCCAAGAAAACGAGCTACCCATTATTGTATTTGACATGAATAAATCCGGTAATTTGAAAAAAGTTGTGATGGGCGAACCCATCGGAACATTGGTAAATTTATAAGCTATGGAAGAACTAACTTTTGTCCTCGAAGCAACCGAGGAAGCCATGGACAAGGCGCTTGAGCATCTTGACAAATCTTTTATTAATATCCGTGCAGGAAAGGCAAACCCTGTGATGCTTTCTTCTGTGAAAGTAGATTATTACGGAGCGCAAACACCGCTTAGTCAGGTGGCCAATGTAAACACTCCAGATGCGCAAACCTTATCAGTACAACCCTGGGAAAAAACACTAATACCTGAGATTGAAAAGGCCATTATGGTTGCCAATTTGGGTCTTAATCCAATGAACAATGGCGAGTCAATCATCATTAGCATTCCGCCGCTAACTGAAGAACGCCGCCGCGAACTGGTAAAACAAGCCAAAGCGGAAGCTGAGCACGCCAAAGTTGGGATACGCAATGCCCGTAAGGATGCCAATACCGAACTCAAAAAACTGGATCTTTCTGAAGACGAACTCAAAAATGCTGAGGTCGATGTACAGGATAAGACCGATAAATATATTGCCACGATAGATGAAAAATATGTGGTGAAAGAAAAAGAAATCATGACCGTATAAACGGTTCATGAATAGAAGATTGCTATGATAAAATGGATAAATACACGCTTTTGGGGAAGCGTGGCACGGCTTATCCTCCGTAACCGTATATTGTTTTTAGCAGCTATAGTGGCTGCTACTTTTTTCCTGTCTACCCAGTGGGGAAATATTAGGTTTAGTTTCACCGAGGCAAATCTTTTGCCCGACAACCATCCTTTTAATACCTTTTACGAAAGCTTTTTAGACCGTTTTGGTGAGGAAGGGAATATGGTGGTCATTGCCGTACAAGACAAGCAGTTTTTTACACCCGAAAAACTTGAAGCATGGAAGGCACTTGGCGATAGTTTAGCGACTTCTCCAAGTATCGCTTATGTAATGGGAATTAGCGAACTAACCCAACTCAAGCGAAATACCAAAAAAAGAGTGTTTGAAGCGGCACCAATCCCCTATCAACAGCCCAAAACCAACGAAGAAGCAACCGCATTAAAAAAATGGTTGTTCCAGCAACAACCACTCTACAACGAATTGCTTTTCAACAAAGAAACCGGTGTGGTACAAACAGGTATTTACTTGCGCCCAGAAGTGGTGAATAGCGGCGAGCGACAAGCCTTTGTTGATCATGTTTTGATTCCAAAAATAGCCGCATTTGAAGCAAAAACAAAGCTTGATGTGCGCGTATCGGGAATGCCTTATATACGCACACTAAACGCTAAAATGATTTTAGATGAAATTGGATTGTTTGTCGTAGCAGCAACGTTGATTACGACGCTAATATTCTTTTTCTTTTTTAGATCGTATCGAGCAACCTTTATTTCCATGTCCATTGTTGTTATTGGTGTGATGTGGGCATTTGGTATCATTGGTTTGTTGGGTTATGAAATTACGGTTCTTACAGCGCTCATTCCGCCTATTATTATTGTGATTGGCGTACCCAATTGTATTTTTCTCATCAATAAATACCAAAACGAAATCAAAAAACACGGCAATCAAGCGCGATCGTTACAACGTGTTATTTCAAAAATTGGAAACGCCACACTCATGACCAACATGACCACTGCTTGTGGTTTTGCCACGTTTATGCTTACCAACAGTACGCTGCTGCGTGAATTTGGGGTAGTGGCCTCCATTAATATCATGATGATTTTTGTTTTGTCGTTGCTTATGATTCCTATCATTTACAGCTTTATGCCAATTCCGAATAAAAAACACTTAAAGCACCTTAACAGAAATTGGATCTCGGGCTTTGTGTCTTGGATGGAGCGCATGGTAAAGCAACATCGTGTATCGGTGTATTTTATCTCGGTTATTGCGTTGATGCTTAGTATTGTTGGGATGTATGAAATTCGACTTTCGGGAACCATAGTAGATGACATGCCCAAAAAAGCGGGTTTTTATAAAGACATTCGTTTTTTTGAAACGCACTTCAAAGGGGTTATGCCCATTGAAATTATGGTAGATACCAAACGTAAAAACGGCGCAACCCGTCTTTCAACATTGAGCCGCATCAATAGACTTGAAAATGATTTACGTGAAATTCCAGAGCTCTCTAATCCCGTTTCAGCCGTTGCCGTAGCAAAATACTTAAAGCAAGCATTCTACAACGGAAATCCGAAATACTTCCAACTGCCCACAAATCAAGAAAATAATTTTATTCGAGCACACGCCAAAAACCTGGGTGATGAAGCCAGTTTTCTAACCCGATTGGTAGACGACACAGGTCAATTTGCCCGAATCACTGTCATGCTTCAAGATGTGAGTACTGAACGTATGGAAGCCATTGAGCAGCAAATACAAAAAAGTATTGATAAGTATTTCCCTGCGGACCGTTTTGCAGTTTCCATGACAGGAAAAGCATTGGGTTACCTTAAGGGAACGCGTTTTTTGGTGCGTAATTTGGTGGTATCACTCAGTCTTGCCATTCTGCTAATTGCATTATTTATGGCATATATGTTCCGTTCGTTTCGGATGATTCTTATTTCACTCTTACCAAATATTATTCCGCTTATTCTTACAGCGGGTATGATGGGTTTTTTGGGTATTGCTATTAAGCCATCAACCATTCTGGTGTTTAGTGTTGCTTTTGGAATTTCAGTAGATGATACCATTCACTATTTGGTGAAATACCGACAAGAACTACAAGCCACAAAATGGAACGTTAAAAAATCGGTTTATGCAGCACTTCGCGAAACGGGCGTAAGTATGTTCTACACGTCAATTGTATTGTTTTTTGGCTTTTCAGTATTTATGATTTCAAGCTATGGTGGCACGGTTGCACTTGGTGGTTTGGTATCGGCAACCTTGCTTTTTGCCATGCTTGCTAACCTGATTTTATTGCCTTCTTTATTGCTTTCGCTTGAAAAGCAAATTGCCAATAAGCGTACGCTCAAAGAGCCAAAATTTAAGATTTTGCCCGAGAACGAAGCAGAATAATTCCGTTATATTTGCCACTGTTAATTTAAACTCAGTATGGACATTCGTCAACTTTTTTCTGGTGAACAAAAAGGTCAAAAAGTTACCGTTCGCGGTTGGGTACGTACTTTTCGTGCTAATCGATTTATTGCATTAAACGACGGTTCCTGTTTAGCAAATTTGCAATGCGTGGTAGATTTTGAACAAATGTCAGAAGAGGTGCTTGCTGAAATAAATACAGGAGCAGCTTTAGAGATTTCGGGAACACTAGTTGAAAGTCAAGGCAAAGGGCAACAATTTGAAATCCAAGCCGATTCGGTACTTATTTTGGGTGGCTCAAATCCCGATGAATATCCCATACAGCCTAAAAAACACACCTTAGAATTTTTACGCGAAAAAGCCCATTTACGCGTGCGTACCAATACTTTTGCTGCCGTAATGCGTGTACGCGCTGCGTTATCGTTTGCTGTGCATCAATACTTTACACAAAATGGATTTTACCAAGTCCATACTCCTATAATTACGGGCAGTGATGCCGAAGGTGCTGGTGAAATGTTTCGTGTAACTACAAAAGAGCCGAACCAAAAAACAGACGAGCCTGACTTTTTTGGCAAAGAAACCAACCTTACTGTTTCTGGGCAATTGGAGGCCGAAACCTATGCTATGGGATTGGGTAAAGTGTATACGTTTGGTCCTACGTTTAGAGCCGAAAACTCCAATACTTCAAGACACTTGGCAGAATTTTGGATGATTGAACCCGAAGTAGCTTTTAACGATTTGGACGACAATATGGACTTGGCTGAGGATTTTATCAAGTCGGTATTGGCGTATGTGTTAGAAAATTGCGAAGAAGATTTGGCGTTTTTAGATCAACGCTTTGCGCAAGAAGAGGCTAAAAAACCACAACTTGAGCGCAGTCCTATGGGGCTTATAGAGCGCTTACAGTTTGTTACGCAAAATGAGTTTATGCGTGTTTCATACACCGAAGCGATTGCTATTTTGCGAAACTCAAAGCCCAATAAAAAGAAGAAATTCAAGTATCCCATTGATGCTTGGGGTGCCGATTTACAAAGTGAACACGAGCGCTATCTGGTTGAAAAACACTTTAGCAGCCCCGTGATTTTATTTGACTATCCTGCCGAAATAAAGGCGTTTTATATGCGTATGAACGAAGACGGTAAAACCGTTCGTGCAATGGATGTATTGTTCCCAGGTGTGGGCGAAATGGTTGGTGGATCGCAGCGTGAAGAACGCTTAGACAAACTTGTAGCGCGTATGCGCGCCATGGATATAGACGAAGAAGAATTGTGGTGGTACACAGATTTACGCAAATTTGGAACAGCCGTACACGCTGGTTTTGGACTTGGGTTTGAGCGTTTGGTACTCTATACCACAGGAATGTCGAACATCAGAGATGTAATTCCATATCCTAGAACTCCGCTAAATGCCGCATTTTAGGAAAGGTTGTGTGGGTTTTTTGTACTTTTAAGGACCCTATTTTAATTCATGCTTAAACAACACCTTCAATTTAAGCTTTCTCAAAAGCTATCGCCGCAGCAAATTCAGCTGATGAAGTTGATTCAATTGCCCATTCAGTCGTTTGAGCAACAAATTTCTCGTGAAATTGAAGAAAATCCAGCGCTTGCCTCTGGTAAAGAAGATGAAAAAGAGCAGGAAGAATTTGCTACTCATGAGGAAGATAAGGGCGAAATTATTGAAGCGGATGACATTGATATTGACGCCTATTTGAGCGACGATGAAATCCCAGAATATCGCCTTCGTGCGCAAAACTACAGTCCAGACGATGAGGATAAACACGTACCCTATGCTGCAGGAATAAGCTTTCACCAGCAGTTAATGGCACAATTAGACACCTTTACTTTCACAGAACAAGAATACCGCATTGCCGCATTTTTAGTGGGAAGTATTGATACTAGCGGATATATCAGGCAGGAATTAATTGACATTGTAGATGATTTGGCATTTACCGAAAACATTTATACCACTGAAGCGGAAGTACGTCGGATTTTACAATCGGTACATCGGCTTGATCCAGCGGGTGTTGGTGCGTTAAACTTGAAAGAGTGCCTGCTTATTCAGCTTAGACGAAAACAACAAAACCCAGCCGTTACAACAGCAATTGCGCTTCTTGATGAGCAGTTTGAAGCATTTACAAAAAAGCATTTTAATAAAATTAAAGCGCGGTTTAAAATTGATGATGAGCAGCTAAAAGACTGCATGTACGAAATCGAAAAGCTAAACCCAAAACCAGGTGCTGCCTTTGGTAGCGATACCAAAATGAATGCACAAATTGTTCCCGATTTTAGTATTCAGTTGCAAGAGGGACAGCTCAGTCTTATGCTCAATGGACGCAATGCGCCAGAACTGCACGTGTCTGCCGAATACCGCAATATGCTATCGGGCTATAAAGAAGCCAAACAAAAAAACAAAGAGCAGCGAAAAGCGGTTCAATTTATTAAGCAAAAATTAGATGCTGCCCGTTGGTTTATCGATGCCATAAAACAACGTCAACATACACTCTATGAAACCATGAAAACCATCATGGTGTTTCAAGAAGACTATTTCCTTACTGGCGATGAACAGAAGCTCAAGCCTATGATTTTAAAAGATATCGCAGACCGCATCGGGATGGATATTTCGACTGTTTCTAGAGTTGCCAACAGCAAATATGTGGATACGCCTTATGGCACCAAATTAGTAAAGTGGTTTTTCTCGGAAGGCATTACCAATGCCGCAGGAGAGGAAGTTTCATCTATTGAAGTAAAAAAAGTATTGGATGATGTAATTGCTGCTGAAGATAAAACCAGTCCACTTACCGACGAGCAATTGATGAACATCATGAACGAAAAAGGCTATCCCATTGCCCGTAGAACCGTGGCAAAATACCGCGAAATGATTGGCGCACCTGTAGCGCGATTACGGAAAGAGTTATAAATTTCTTTTAATCTATCTCTGTATAGAATACTTCTAACTGCAACTTTAAATCTGCGAGTGTTGGATCTGTTGGGTTTGGACCTACAAATACCGCCGACTTTGGTGTAGAAATTGTTATCGCAGGAACTTTTTTCAGCGTTGTATTGTCAACTTTTGTCATGGCAACTGGGTTTTGCGTTGCAAAGGCATTGGCAACTGCTAAGCGTAGTGGTGCGTTGACAGAATCATTTTTAATAATATTACGGAAATGATCGGTTATTCTGATCTTGTAGAATTGCTCTTCGTCTTCCTCTAAAAGATACCCATTATACACCAATTTATTTTGTGTGCTTGTAGCAGTTACGTCCTGTGAAAAATCTACGATAGCTGCATTGGTATTGGCATTGTACAAATACAATCGCTGAGGGAGTGATAAGCCGTGTTGCGCTACAGCTTGTTTATCAACATAAAATGTAAGGTTGGCTTCGTTTAACAACCAAGAATCCCCCTCACCTTTAATTGCTTCCAAGGCTTCATCGTCTTCAAAAAGATTAATTGTAGCTACGCTTCCCAATCCACCAGCTAAAGCAATTTGCGTTGGCGCAGTCGCGGAAACGATATCATTTAGCGCTGCTGATGCAGCTGGTAATCTGGTTATCGTATTAAATTTAAGTGCTCCTGCGTTAAATACGTAATCCAGATCAACATCTTCAATTTCTTCAGGATCAGTATCTGGTTTCACAGCTTTGTAAGAATACGCAACCCGAATAATCATTCTATCAAAGTCGAGTAACATGAGTAAGGGCGTGCTAAAGTTGCTTGTTTCTATAGAAATAGACCTAAAATAATCTTGAAATGATTCAAAGCTTGAAAGTTCTGTTGCGCCTTCTTTATCAAAAATCTGCTGCTGAAAAAATGTTTTGTCCAAAGGAACACGAAGTCTTGGCGTTAAATTTTGAGCATCTTCCCCTTCAACATTAATTTCATCAAAGCTCAATTGAACGTTATCAGTGCCGATTTGTATGTCTTTGTAGGTGTCAAAATTAAAATTAGAGTAATACGGTTGCTGTTGCTCAAAGTTATTGTCGGGATCTAATTGGCGTAAAAAGTAGTTGAGTTTAGTAACCTCAACGTCAAAAGTTGCTTCGCTATTACCAAAAAGAGAATCTATGGCATACCATTTTTTGTCTGGATTTGGATTTTCCGTGTCCGTGTCATCTCCATCTAAAATTCCGTCTCCGTCAGTGTCTGGATTTGTTGGATCAGTGCCCGCATTTCGTTCTGCAATGTCACTTGCTCCGTCTCCGTCCGAGTCGCTGTTGGGATCGGAATCATCAACATCATATGCATCAATCAAGCCATCGCCGTCCTCATCGATCTGATTGGTGAAGAATGGTATTTCGAGCCATACGTCCGTGACGGTTTCCATCTCATTAAATGTACTATCAATTTCTCGTTGGTGTGTGTAAACCCCAAATTTTGGTGGATACGTACTTAAGTTAAACTGAGAAACAACAGCAGCAGTGGTTTTTCCAAACAAATTGTCGTTTCGCTCGCCTAATTGCAAAACATCTCCAGCGTTGGTTTGTGCCACGTCAATTAATGTGTGTGATGCCTTAACAGGGTAATATGCTTTATTTCCTTGAACTAGGTTTTTAGGCAGTACGTCGGCATCAATTTCATTAAATTTTTTATCGCATGATGCTAGGGCAAGCACAAGTGCAATGGGGATAATTTTTTTAATCATCTGGGTGTTAAAATTCGGTATGATAAAAGGTTTCGTGGGCATTGAGAATATCGGACTCTTTGCTCAATTCTAACATAGGTTTTCCACTGCCAAAAGCAGCCTTTTTTACGGTTTCACTTACGCCATCACTTGCAAGAATAATGCCGTCTGAGTGATTCACTGCATTTGAAAACATTTCATTAAGCGTTGACGTTTTTAAATTCGCCATATGATCGTCCTCTATGCCATCAAATGCAATTTTCGCAAACAAATCTCCTTCTAACTTGCCTTCAAAAGGAGGTGTAAAGAAAGAAGTTACAATTTTAGTGTTTGCAAGCAAGGGTTCATCTTTGAAATAAAACTTACAATACAGCGGTACTAAAGCAGCTATCCAGCCTTGAACATGAATGATATCTGGTGACCAATTCAATTTTTTTACCGTTTCGATAACGCCTTTGGCAAAGAAAATAGCACGTTCTTCATTGTCGGAATAGAGTTTTCCATTTTCTTCGGCATATAATCCACGCCCCTTAAAGTAATCTTCGTTGTCAATGAAATATACTTGCATGCGCTCTTTTGGAATAGATGCCACTTTTATGATCAACGGCATATCAATATCATTCACAACCAAATTCATTCCAGAAAGGCGAATAACTTCGTGTAATTGATGACGACGTTCGTTGATTAACCCGTATTTTGGAATAAAAATACGTGTTTGACCTCCGCGATCGTTAACCATTTTTGGTATTTCAAATGCCAAGTTGGAGAGTTCGCTTTGCGGAAGATAGGGAACGACTTCTGATGATATGTATAATATCTTTTTATCTTTCATAAATGAGTAAGCCGTATTTGTGTATTAAATGACAAATTTACTAAAAATTTACACGACTTTTGTGTTCGATTCGTTTCAACTCAACAATGCCACTATATCAAAATTTAGAAGCACTTCACCGCGAACGTAAAAAGTATTTGGGAAATCAATGTGGATTGGTACCCACAATGGGTGCTTTACACCAAGGACATCTTGCCCTTATCGAACGAGCGCAAATTGAAAACGAAAGTGTTTGGGTGACTATTTTTGTAAATCCGACCCAATTTAACAACGCTTCTGATTTGCATGCGTATCCTGTTAGTCTAAAGGAAGATATAGAAGCCATTCACAAAATTAATCCGGCAATTAATATTTTTGCGCCCTCAATTAAGGATATGTATCCAGAAGAAGTTCATGCAAAATCACATGCATTTAATGCCTTAGACACTGTGATGGAAGGAGCAGATCGCCCCGATCATTTTAATGGTGTAATCACTATTGTATCTAAGCTTTTTGAGGCGGTGCAACCGCATTATGCCTATTTTGGAGAAAAAGATTTTCAACAATTACAAATCATAAAAAACTGGGTAAAAACAACAAATATCCCAACAACTATTGTGCCTTGCCCTATTATTAGAGAAGCTAACGGACTAGCCATGAGCTCTAGAAACGAACTTTTGACAAAAACTACTAGAGCCGAGGCGGGTTTTATTTACAATACCCTAAAACACTGCGCCAGCAACGGCATGAAAAAAGCAGCCATCTATGCGCATATTGCAAATGCCTTTGCCAAGCATCCTGCATTTACTCTCCACTACGCCTTATGCGTTGACGAAATGACGCTTAAAGAAGTTACCGAAGTCAATGCTAAAGATAATCAACGCATCTTTGTGGCAACTTCTGTTGAAGGGGTTCGATTGATTGATAATATCGCATTAAAATAAGTACATTTGTACCATGCAAATTGAGGTTTTAAAATCAAAAATTCACCGCGTACGCGTTACAGGAGCCGAGTTAGACTACATCGGTAGTATTACCATTGACAAAACCCTTATGGATGCAGCAAATATTATTGCAGGCGAAAAGGTGCAAGTGGTGAATGTGAATAATGGTGAGCGACTTGAAACCTACGTTATTGAAGGCAGTTCCAATTCAGGTGAAATCACACTAAACGGACCCGCAGCACGAAAAGTGCAAAAAGGTGATGTGGTAATTATTATCAGCTACGCCACCATGCCCGTTGGCGACGCCAAATCGTTTAACCCAACGCTGATTTTCCCAAATACCTCCACAAATACCTTAGACTAACCCCATGTCTAAATTTCTAAAGCTCCTTAAAAATATTGTTCCTTTAGGGCTTGGGCTTTATTTGGTGTATTTTTCGTTTGCGAACACCTCCGAAGAAGATCGCCTACAAATTTTTGCTGCTATCAAACAAGCCGATTTAAAATTTGTGTTTTTGTCGCTGGTTTTTGGTGCCCTCAGCCACTTGTCGCGAGCCTATCGTTGGAACTTTTTACTCAAACCGCTTGGCTATCAACCTTCATTTATTATTCGGACATTAACAGTATTGATTGCCTATTTCTCTAACTTGGGTATTCCGCGCTCTGGAGAAGTTTTACGTGCTACCGCATTAGCCACCTATGCCGATGTTCCGTTTCAAAAAGGCTTTGGGACCATCGTAACAGAGCGTATTATCGATCTTATATTGTTGTTTTCCTTTATTGGTTTTGGGTTTTTACTTCACAGCGAATTACTCTTTGAAATCATTGGAAACCCTACATTTAACAGCTATGCCCTGCTTTGGCTAATCGTTGGTGTGGTGTTATTTATCGTTTTTATTCGACGGCTAAAACGTTCTCAAAAAGCGTGGGCAATAAAAACCGTGAGCTTTTTTAATGGGCTTTGGTCAGGAATGCTTTCAGTACGCGCTATGGAAAACAAATGGGCGTTTATTGGACATACCTTATTTATTTGGCTGATGTACTTGATGATGTTTTGGGTGGTTACGTATTCCCTTCCTGAAACAAGTGGATTATCGCTTTCGGCTATTGTTCCTGCATTTATTGCTGGTGGTTTTGCGATGTCTGCCACCAATGGTGGCATCGGTTTATATCCGTTGGCGGTAGCTGCCGTTTTGCAAGCTTTTGCAGTTCCTTATCCTCAAGCGTTGGCTTTTGGTTGGGTGATGTGGACAGGACAAACGATTATGGTAGTCATTTTTGGTAGTCTTTCTTTTTTACTACTCCCGATTTTTTCTAAAAAATAAGTAGCTTCGCCCAATGGCAAAAGTCAAAAAGGCATTTTTTTGTACCCATTGTGGCACACAACACGCGCAATGGCAGGGGCAGTGTAGCTCATGTAAGAGTTGGAATACGCTTCAAGAAGAAGTACTAGACAACCCAAAAGCACCGGCCTGGCAAAGCGAAAAAGTTGCGCCAGTAAAAGCAAGTCCTGTGCGTATTCAAGATGTTGCCATAGATGCAATTCAACGGCTTCCGTCAGGTGATTCGGAGTTAGATCGTGTATTGGGTGGTGGTATTGTTCCTGGAGCTATGATGCTTGTGGGCGGCGAACCCGGTATTGGAAAATCTACATTGCTATTACAAGTTGCCCTTTCCGTAAAAGGAAAAGTTGTGTATGTGTCGGGAGAAGAAAGTGAACAGCAAATTAAATTGCGTAGTGCACGTGTAACCGAAGAAAGTAGTGAGTGCTATTTGTTAGCAGAAACGCATACGCAATCGCTATTGCACCATTTGGGGAAACTTCAACCGGCAGTTGTTGTGATTGATTCCATTCAAACATTACATTCCGATGTCATTGACAGTACTGCAGGAAGTGTATCGCAAATTCGTGCCTGTACAGCCGAATTACTACAGTTTGCGAAAAGCACACAAACACCTGTTTTTTTGGTTGGGCATATTACCAAAGATGGTGCCATTGCAGGACCTAAAGTATTAGAACACATGGTAGATACGGTGCTTCATTTTGAAGGCGACAGAAATCATGTATATCGCATTTTACGTGCTCATAAAAACCGTTTTGGTACTACTGCCGAATTGGGTATTTATACCATGGCGCAAGAAGGCCTTTTGCCTGTTGCCAACCCCAGTGCATTGCTTATTTCTTCGGAAAGCGCAGGGCTTAGCGGACACGCTATTGGCACTACTGTTGAAGGTATTAGACCCATGCTTATAGAAGTGCAAGCACTTGTAAGCTCTGCCGTGTATGGCACGCCGCAGCGTAGCAGTACAGGGTTTGATAACAAGCGCCTCAATATGTTGTTGGCGGTTTTGGAAAAACGCGCTGGTTTTCAATTAGGTGCAAAAGACGTTTTTCTAAACCTTGCGGGAGGCATTCGCTTAGACGATCCAGGATTGGATTTGGCCGTTATGGTCGCCATTCTGTCTAGCAGTTTGGATGTTGCCATTCCTAAAGGCTATACGTTTGCTGCTGAAGTGGGGCTTTCAGGCGAGTTGCGCAATGCCCCTAAAATGGAACAACGTATGCAAGAAGCTACAAAGTTGGGCTTTGAGCGTATGGTGGTGGCGAAAAAAGTAACCACAGCGCCTAAAGGCTTAGAACTTATTCGGTTGGCCACCATTCAAGAAGTAGTGACACATTTGTTTTAAGGCGCAGGATTGGGCATCTGATTATGCACCGCATCAATTTCTGCTAAAATTTCATCCGATAACGTTATAGTTGCTGTAGCAATATTTTCTTCCAATTGGAGCATGGTGGTAGCGCCAATAATATTGGACGTTACAAAAGGGCGATCGGTAACAAACGCCAATGCCAATTGCGTGAGTGATAACCGATGCTTTTCGGCAATTTTAGCATAGGCTTCCGTAGCAGCTACGGCTTCATTTCCGCTGTATCGTTTCATGCGTGGGAATAATTTTAACCTACTTTTTTCAGGAAGATTTCCACCGCGGTATTTTCCAGAAAGCACCCCAAAAGCCAAAGGAGAATATGCCAACAATCCCAATTGTTCACGGTGTGAAACCTCCGCATTACCTACCTCAAAAGTACGGTTGAGCAAGGAGTACGGGTTTTGAATGGTTTTCGCTCGGGGGAGATTTTTGTATTCAGAAAGGTTCAAATACTTCATTGCGCCCCAAGGGGTTTCATTAGACAAACCGATATGTCTAATTTTCCCTTCCTTAATAAAGCCATCAAGCGTTTCTAATATCTGCTGAAAATTGATTTCCCATTCCTCATTTTGATCTAAGACATAATCGCGCCTGCCAAAAAAATTAGCGCTGCGTTCGGGCCAATGCAGTTGATACACATCAATATAATTTGTTTTTAAGCGTGTCAAACTTCCTTCCAATGCCTCACGAAGGCTATCGGGCGTAAAGCCCGTAGTTCGGATGTGAGCGGTATAAGCACCCGGTCCCGCAATTTTGGTTGCCAACACCACCTTATCTCGGTTTTTTCGTTGAGCAAACCAATTGCCTATAATGCGTTCCGTATCTGCATAGGTTTCCGCATTTGCAGGGACGGGATACAGCTCTGCTGTATCAATAAAATTCACCCCTTTTTCTAAGGCATAATCCATTTGTTCAAAGGCTTCTTCTTGAGTGTTTTGATTGCCCCAAGTCATGGTGCCAAGGCAAATTTTACTTACCCGAATATCGGTGTGCGGAATAGTTGTGTATTTCATCTGTCAGATTGCAAGTGTTACGCCAACAGGGCAATGGTCAGAATGGACAGCTTGGGGAAGGATAAATGCGCGTTCAATATTATTTTTTAACGGTTCAGAAACCATGGCGTAGTCAATGCGCCAGCCTTTATTGTTGGCGCGGGAATTGGCGCGGTAGCTCCACCAACTGTACTGATGCGGCTCTGTGTTTAAATGTCGGAACGAATCCACAAAACCACTTTGAATAAAGCCATCTAGCCACGTACGCTCTTCAGGCAAAAAGCCCGAAACTTTTGCATTGCGTACTGGATCGTGAATATCTATGGCTTCATGGCAAATGTTATAATCGCCACAAATGACCAAATTGGGAAGTTCTTTTTTAAGGTTTGTTATATAGGATTGAAAGTCGTCCATGTACGTAAACTTATATTCCAAACGAGCGGGGTTGGTTCCAGAAGGCAAATACAAACTCATTACGGAAACATTGTCAAAATCTACGCGCAAGTTGCGCCCCTCAAAATCCATATAGTCAATGTCCGTTCCATAAGCCACATTGTTGGGTTTTTCCTTGCATAAAATTGCCACAGAACTGTACCCTTTCTTTTGCGCCGAAAACCAATAGTGATACGGATAGCCCGCACTGTCAAAAACCGAAAGATCGAGTTGTTCTGGTCGCGCTTTTGTTTCTTGTAAACAAAGGACATCTGGAGAAGCTGCTTTTAACCAATCTAAAAAGCCCTTGTTTAGCGCAGCACGAATTCCGTTAACGTTGTATGAAATGATTTGCATGCTTGCTAAAATACAAACTAAGGAAATAATTTATGTACATTTGAGATAACTAAATCTTATTATCATGAATAAAGTATGTATAATTTCTTTTCTTATGCTTGGTGTTTTCTGTGGGTATACGCAGGGAAATGAGGAAGATATCACCAAGGTTGAAGTCGTAAATCAATATGAGGAAGTTGAACTCTTTGAAAAGAATGAGATTCGGCTAAATGCGCTTGATTTAATTGTACATCCCGCACTAAGTTTAAGCTACGAAAGACTCCTAAACGAGTCCAACGGATATGGTATTTCGTTGTTTGCAAATTTTGGTGACCTTAACGCAACCTATCAAAACTTTTCAATAACGCCCTATTACCGATTCTATTTTTTGAATAGAAAAGATTATGGTGCCAGTGGTCTTTTTGTTGAGGCGTTTAGTTCGTTTTCATCTGTTGATTTTAATGAAAATAGCAACAGTGACTCTAGTGAATTCCAATTTTCGATGGGTGTGGCGTTGGGTAAAAAATGGGTAAACCACAACGGGTTTACTTTTGAGCTATTTGCTGGTGTAGGGCGTTACTTTGTCGACAACGGAGCAGATGACCATGACCGTCCTGAGGCTCATGGGCGTTTTGGCATATCGATTGGAAAACGCTTTTAGCAGTCATAACAACACATTCTCGATACAAATTTTACGCATTTCATTCGTAAAATTCACTCGAACTGACAGCGTTTTTTAAATTCCCTTAAGCCATGTTTGAAAAGCGGTCGCTTCGCTGATTTTTGCTTTTGCTTCAGCTATACTCAGGCGTTCTTGCGCCATGGTATCGCGGTGACGAAGGGTTACCGTTTGGTCTTCCAAGGTTTGATGATCCACAGTAATGCAAAAGGGCGTTCCTAAGGCATCTTGCCTACGATAACGGCGGCCTACAGCATCCTTTTCGTCATAGGCAACTGCCATATCCCACTTTAAGTCGTTGACAATATCTTTTGCGATAGCAGGTAAGCCATCCTTTTTTACCAAGGGGAGTACAGCTACTTTGGTTGGTGCTACCACCGCGGGTAAGCGTAAAACCGTTCTACTTGAGCCGTCTTCTAACGTTTCTTCTTGCAAGGCATTTGAAAATACTGCCAAGAACAATCGGTCTAAGCCAATAGAAGTTTCCAACACATAAGGCACATAATTTTCTTGTCGCTCAGGATCAAAATACTGTAGTTTTTTACCTGAAAATTCCTCGTGACTGCTTAAGTCAAAGTCTGTTCTGGAATGAATCCCCTCCAATTCTTTGAAACCAAATGGAAAACGAAACTCGATATCACAAGCAGCATCGGCATAGTGTGCTAACTTTTCATGATCGTGAAAACGGTAATTCTCTGCTCCTAACCCCAACGAATGGTGCCATTTTAGGCGTGTTTCTTTCCAGTGTGCATACCACTCTTTTTGTGTTCCAGGAGGAATAAAAAACTGCATTTCCATTTGTTCAAACTCACGCATACGGAAAATAAACTGGCGTGCAACGATTTCATTGCGGAACGCTTTCCCCGTTTGGGCAATACCAAATGGCAGTTTCATGCGCCCTGTTTTTTGCACATTTAAAAAGTTTACAAAAATTCCTTGTGCCGTTTCGGGACGTAAATACAATTCCGTAGCACTTTCGGCAGATGCGCCCAATTTAGTGCCAAACATCAGGTTAAATTGCTTGACTTCTGTCCAGTTTTTAGAACCTGACAACGGGCACGCAATCTCTAGCTCTTCAATGAGTGACTTTACGTCTGCCAAATCTTCGTTCTCTAACGATTTTCCCAAGCGCTTTAAAATGGCAGCCCCTTTTTCTTTGTAGCCCACCCCTCGTGGGTTGGTATTTAAAAATTGTGCTTTGTCAAATGCATCGCCAAAACGCTTGGCGGCTTTTTTGACCTCTTTTTCAATTTTTGTATCGAGTTTTCCTACATAATCCTCCACCAACACATCGGCGCGATAGCGTTTTTTGGAATCTTTGTTGTCAATAAGTGGATCGTTAAAGGCATCCACGTGACCCGATGCCTTCCACGTAGTTGGGTGCATCAAAATTGCCGCATCTAAGCCTACAATATTTTCATTGAGCTGCACCATGGCTTTCCACCAATACTCGCGCAAGTTTTTTTTCAGGGCAACACCTTGCTGACCGTAATCGTATACGGCACTAAGGCCGTCGTAAATTTCACTTGAAGGAAACACAAACCCATACTCCTTGGCATGGGATAATACTTTTTTAAACAAATCTTGGTCTGCCATGGCGCAAAAATAGGATAAGTTTACTAATTTACACATGCCCTATTCAGAACCTTAACCTATGTTGAATGATTTGCTTTCCGTTTGGTTTCCGCAATGCTGTTGGAACTGCATGCAACCGCTCGCAAAAAAACAAAAATGGCTTTGCATGAGATGCGCATCTAAACTCCCAAAAACCTATTTTGAACAAGAAGAAAATAACGCCCTAAAAATAATGCTGCGCCAATACCTCCCCTTGGAAGGCGCTTATGCTCCGTTTTATTTTTTACAACATTCGCCCATTCAGGAGCTTGTACATGCACTAAAATATCAAGGGAAAAATAAAATAGCCGATTGGATTGCCCAACAAAGTGCGGAACTTATTCCAAAAGAATATCCCGTGTTGCAATGCGACGGTATAGTTCCTGTGCCATTACATCCATCTCGACAACAAAAACGAGGCTATAATCAAGTAACAGGCTTTGGCCAATATTGGGCAAAACGTTTGGGCGTGCCCTATTTAGACGACCTATTGTTGCGAAAAAATCAAACCAAGACATTGGTGCGTATGTCTAGAGAAGCGCGATGGGATGAGGTGAAAAATGCCTTTTTAATTCAACCCAAAAGGGGGTACAACCATTTGTTATTGGTTGATGATGTCATTACTACTGGGGCAACGCTAACCGCTTGTGGGAACGCTTTGTTAAACGGCGTGTGTGAGAAAATATCTGTCATGGGAATGGCATATGCGCAAAACATCCTTCCGTAAGCGAGAAAATAATCGTTATTTTGTACAATGCTCAAACGGCTTTTTGTTGCGTTTCTAATTTGCTCCATATTTGTGCAATGTGCCCGTCGCGGTTCGCCAACTGGCGGTCCAGAAGACGAAACACCACCTGTAATGTTACGTGCAGACCCGCCACAACGAACCGTAAACTTCAAACAAGATCGCGTTCGTATTTATTTTGATGAGTATATCAAACTAAACAAATTAAATGATCAATTGGTGGTTTCGCCGCCATTAGAGCAAACCACATACGTGATTTCGCCCCAAAGCCTTGCAGCAAAATACATTGAAATTGAATTTTTGGATTCACTCGCGCCAAACACCACCTATACATTCAATTTTGGTGAAAGTGTGGTAGACAATAATGAAGGTAATCCGTTTTCGTTTTTCTCTTATGTATTTTCTACAGGATCTGCCATTGATTCCCTTACACTTCGAGGTAGTATTTCTGATGCTTTTGCGCGCAAAGCTGAATCCTTTGTTTCGGTCATGCTATATCCTATTGACAGCACCTATAATGACTCGGTTATTTTTAAAAATAAACCGCTTTATTATACCAATACACTGGACAGTTTAACCGAATTTAAGATGCCCAATCTAAAAGCAGGAGCGTATCTTTTGACTGCCGTTAAAGATGTGTCAAAAAATTATGTATTTGATCCTTCGTTAGATAAAATTGATGCTGTGCAACACGTCATTACATTGCCAAACGACAGCCTGTTTCAGCTATCGCTCTACAAAGAGGAACTCGCATTTGATTTTGGAAAAGCCTATCAAGCGGGAAAGCAACGTGTGGGATTTGGATTTAAGGGGAGTGATGCGATTACAATAGAACTAAACGAACAAGTTGGTGACAGCTTTGCTTCGGTGGTGTCGCGCGACAAAGAAACCGACACAATCTATTATTGGTATAAAGGAATTGACACGGATTCGTTGCGCTTTACACTACGCCACGATACCTTATCAAAAGAGTATACGTACCGCGTTCGCAAAGCAGACCCCGATTCGTTACAGCTTTCTTTTGATCCAAAAGGGACGCTTCACCTAACAGATACATTAAAGCTAATCACAAATACTCCCATAAAACAGTTTGTACAAGATTCCATGCAGTTACGTGCCAAAGATTCCACTTTAGTGCCATTTACACTTACCCAAAAAAACATGCATGAGCTACATGTATTGTTCAATGTTTTCCCAAACGAAAAATACCAACTTGAACTTCTCCCTGGTGCTGTAACAGATTTTTTTAATGTCTCAAACGATAGCCTTTCAACCGCTATTACCACTAGAAGCAGGGTAGATTACGGAAACCTATCTTTGCGCTTAGCCAACGTGCCTTCCTATCCTATTTTTATTGATATCATAGATGAAAAAGAGAAGATTGTTCGCAGCATATACGCCAAAGAAGAACTTGGGTTATATCGTTTTGCTTATCTGGAACCCAGAAAATATTACATCCGAGTACGAGTAGACGAAAACGCAAATGGTAAATGGGATACCGGAAATTATTTAGAAGGTAAAAAGCCCGAAGCGGTATATCACTACGAACCACTATTAGACGTACGCGCAAACTGGGAATTACAAGAACAATTTATTTTAGAGTAAACGCGTCGCGGTCGTCTAAAAAAGGTAGCTTTTTGCGCAGGTTGTACAATTCCTTTTTATCTAATTCAACTAAAGCTACAGACTCCGATGCCGCTACAAAAGCCATCTCGTCTCCAAGGGCATTATATGCTGCAGAACCCCCTGTATAATGCAAGCGATATGCATCTTTTCCTGTTCGATTTACGCCAACTGAAAACGCCATATTTTCTATGGCGCGTGCGCACAGTAGCGTGTTCCAAGCTTGTAGCCGCTGAGCAGGCCAATTGGCTACACAAATAAGCAGATCGTAATGGTCTGTATTTCGAGTAAAAACAGGAAAACGTAAATCGTAACACACCAACGGACGAATACGAAAACCTGCATATTCAATAAGCGAAGTTCCTTTTCTAGCCCTGTATACCCGTGCTTCGCCTGAGGGGGTATACGGATGCGCTTTGTCATAGGTATCTAATTTGCCATTTGGATGTGCAAAAATAAAACGGTTGTAAAACGCATCATTTTCTTTAATGGCAAGACTACCGCAAACGGCTGCGTTGTGTTGTTTTGCCATCTGTTGCATCCAAGCTACAGACGTACCACCCATGGGTTCAGCAACTTCGTTGGGTGTCATGGTAAAACCCGTTGCCCACATTTCTGGGAGTACAATAAGGTTCACAGCATTAGGTAATTTCTTTATAAGCTGCTCAAATGTGAGTTGATTTTTAGCAGGGTTATGCCAATGCAAATCGATTTGAAGTAAGGCCGTTTGTAGTGAATCCATCGTATGAAATTTATGTCTATATTTAGAATCCCAATTAAAAAGTACGTCACTTTTTAATCATAAACCTACTTAAATAAATTGAATATGGCCTTAGTCCTTTCAACAATTGCAATTGTTATAGCTTTAGTGACCTTGTTAACCTACTATCAAAACAAGAGGCACAAGTAGCCTGTTTTTAAACTAACCCTTCACATTAGCCGAGAGATACTCACGGTTCATGCGTGCAATGTTTTCCAGTGAAATACCTTTTGGACATTCTACTTCGCACGCACCTGTATTGGTACAGTTTCCAAAGCCTTCATCATCCATTTGCTTGACCATATTTAATACACGATCCGTAGCTTCTACTTGCCCTTGTGGCAATAGTGCATACTGCGAAACTTTTGCTGAAACAAACAGCATGGCGGATGCATTTTTACAAGTTGCGACACATGCGCCACAACCAATGCAAGTAGCTGCACCAAAGGCTTTATCGGCATCTGCTTTTTCGATTGGAATTGCATTTGCGTCTTGGGTGTTTCCAGAAGTATTCACGGAGACAAAGCCGCCAGCGTGTTGGATACGATCAAAAGCGGAACGATCAACTACCAAATCCTTAATTACGGGAAACGGTTGCGCACGGAACGGTTCAATATGAATGGTGTCACCGTCCTTGAATTTACGCATATGCAGCTGGCATGTGGTAACGAGTCTATCTGGTCCATGTGCTTCCCCATTAATAAACATAGAGCAAGATCCACAAATGCCTTCGCGACAATCGTGGTCGAATGCTACTGGGTCTATGCCCTGCGACATAAGCTGTTCGTTGAGCACATCCATCATCTCCAAAAATGACATATCTGGAGAAACTCCGTCCAACGAATAGGTTTGCATACTTCCTTTTGCGGTAGCGTTTTCTTGACGCCAAATTTTTAATGTCAGTTTCATAACTATTTGTATGATCGTGTTTTAAGTTCAATATTTTCGTAGTTCAATGCTTCTTTATGAAGTTTCGCATCACTAGGTTCCCCCTTGTATTCCCAAGCAGAGACAAAAGTAAAATTATCATCATCACGAAGTGCTTCTCCCTCTGGAGTTTGAGATTCTTCTCTAAAGTGACCTCCACAAGATTCCGTACGCACTAACGCATCTTTGGCAAACAATTCGCCCAATTCTAAAAAGTCTGCAACACGGAGTGCTTTTGCCAATGGCTCGTTAAATGAATCTGCTGTTCCAGGAACAAATACATCTTTGTAAAACTCCTCACGAAGTGCTTTTACCTCAGCCATGGCTTCTTTAAGCGCTGTCTCATTACGTGACATTCCACATTTGTTCCAAATGATTTTACCCAATTTACGGTGGAAATAATCCACCGTTTTAGTACCTTTATTATTGATAAACGCATCTATTTGAGCCTGTACACGTTGTTCCGCTTCTTCAAATTCTGGCGAAGCTGTAGAAATCGGTCCGGTACGAATATCGTCTGCCAAATAATCTCCAATGGTATACGGCAACACAAAATAACCATCTGCTAATCCTTGCATCAAAGCCGATGCTCCCAATCGGTTTGCCCCGTGATCGGAGAAGTTTGCTTCGCCAATGGCAAAACAACCTGGTACAGTAGTCATAAGGTTATAATCTACCCACACGCCACCCATGGTATAATGTACCGCTGGATAAATCATCATAGGCGTTTCGTACGGATTTTGATCTACGATTTTCTCATACATCTGGAATAAGTTTCCATACTTTGCTTTAACAACTTGTTTTCCTAACTTTTCAACGAGCACTTTGTCGTTTTCGTCCAAGCCTTTTACGTGAGCTTTTTCTTTTCCGTAACGCTCAATAGCAGCTGCGAAATCTAGAAATACGGCCTCACCTGTTTTGTTCACGCCATAGCCTTCGTCACAGCGTTCTTTTGCCGCACGCGACGCGACGTCTCGAGGTACTAAGTTTCCAAAAGCAGGATAACGACGCTCCAAATAATAGTCGCGGTCTTCTTCTGCCAAATCGGTGGGTTTTAATTGCCCGTCACGAATTGCTTTGGCATCCTCTTTCTTTTTGGGTACCCAAATACGCCCGTCATTTCGTAGCGATTCAGACATCAACGTTAGTTTAGATTGGTGATCGCCAGAAACGGGAATACACGTTGGGTGGATTTGTGTAAAGCAGGGATTTGCAAAATGAGCTCCCTGTTTGTGGATTTTCCATCCTGCTGTCACATTACTTCCCATAGCATTGGTGGACAAGTAAAACAAGTTGCCGTATCCGCCCGAAGCAATAACAACCGCATGCGCAGCATGCCGTTCGATTTCGCCTGTCACCAAATTACGTGTGATAATCCCTCTCGCTTTGCCATCCACTTTTACAAGGTCTAGCATTTCGTGACGGCTATGCATTTTAATTTTTCCGCGTCCAATTTGACGATTCATGGCAGAGTATGCGCCCAATAGCAACTGCTGACCTGTTTGTCCTTTGGCATAAAATGTTCTGGATACCAACACCCCACCAAACGAACGGTTGTCTAACAAACCGCCATAATCACGGGCAAAAGGAACGCCTTGTGCCACACATTGGTCAATAATGTTGGTGGAAACCTCTGCCAAGCGGTGTACATTGGCTTCGCGAGAACGGTAATCGCCTCCTTTTACAGTATCATAAAACAAGCGGTGTACGGAGTCACCGTCACCTTGATAATTTTTTGCTGCATTGATACCACCCTGGGCTGCAATGGAGTGCGCACGTCTGGGTGAATCTTGAAAACAGAATGCTTTTACATTGTAGCCTAGCTCAGCAAGTGTAGCTGCAGCAGAGCCTCCGGCAAGTCCGGTACCGACAACAATAACGTCAATCAGACGCTTGTTTGCTGGGCTTACAAGATTGATGTTGTTTTTATGATTGGTCCACTTTTCGGCAATAGGACCTTTAGGAATTTTAGCGTCTAATGTTGCCATATTAGTGATTTAAAAAATGAAAAATAGCGATGAATGCAAATCCTAATGGAATTCCAACAGCGTAAAGTTTTCCAAAAGATTTTACTGCAGGTGTGTATTTGTTATTGAACCCCATTGACTGAAATGCCGATGAAAAACCATGTGACAAATGCAACGCAAGAAAGAAAAAGGAAACCACATATAGTACGACACGTGTTAGGTCTTCAAACTTATGCACCAATTCTTCGTAGTAGCGGCTTGGGTCTTCAGGTAATACTTCTACGTATTTATAGTTCATCTCAGGCACCCAAAAATCGTAAAAGTGTAGGGCCAAAAACGCTAATACCGTAGCGCCAGAAATAATCATGTTCCGAGAAACCCAACTTGCGTTTGCGCTTCCTTTATAGACTACGTATCGCGTACCACGAGCACGTTTGTTTTTAATGTCAAGGACAAATCCCATAACAAAATGAAACACTACACCAAAAATAAGGACCGGTTGTAGTAAAAACTGCACTACTGGGTTAGTACCCATAAAATGCGAAAATTGATTAAAAATTGTTGCACTAAAAACCGAAGTGATATTAATGACAAAGTGTTGTAGCAAAAAGACCATCAAGAAAATGCCTGACAGCGCCATGGCTACTTTTCTAAGAATGGTTGAAGATAAGGTCACGCCCATAATTTTAACATTTGTTCGGTACAAAATTAGGTGCTGAACGCCTGAACGCCAAAGGTTTTGGGTTATTTAGGACGATTCTAACAAGCTTGTGGATTATTGTTAAAATTACACCAAATTGTCCTTCAATGGTTAAACAAAACAAGTTGAAATGATGTTGTATATTTCTTTAATTTACAGCATGAAATATACACCACTCCCCGCATCTGTCTTTAACCAACACCGCCAACGTTTTATAGCGCAATTAAAGCCCAATAGCATTGCTGTTTTTAACTCCAATGATATTTATCCCATCAGTGCCGATAGCACCTTGCCTTTTGCGCAACACCGCGATTTGTTTTACCTCACTGGCATCGACCAAGAAGAAACCATCCTTGTGCTATATCCTGATGCAGAAAATCCTGACCACCGTGAACTGGTTTTTGTTCGTGAAACCAATGCGCATATTGCCGTTTGGGAAGGAAATAAACTTACCCAAAAAGGATCCACCAAAATTTCAGGCATAAAAAGTGTGTTGTGGACAAATGCATTTGAAAAAACGTTTTTGGAATTAGCAAAAAATGCCGAAAACATCTACATCAATACCAACGAACACTACCGTGCTAAAATAGAAACCCAAACACGTGAAGACCGTTTTATTGCTTGGTGCAAAGAACTGTTTCCAAATCATACGTACGAAAAAAGCAATCGTATTTTGCATGCATTGCGAGGCGTAAAAGACCCTGAAGAAATTGCACATATCCAACACGCCTGTAACATTACTGAAAAAGGATTTAGGCGCATTTTAGGTTTTGTAAAACCCGGCGTTTGGGAGTATGAAATTGAGGCCGAATTTGCGCATGAATTTCTACGCAATCGCTCCAAAGGCTTTGCTTATGCACCTATCATTGCTTCTGGCGCCAATAGTAATGTGTTGCATTATATTGAAAATTGCCGCGAGTGCAAAGAAGGCGATATGTTGCTCTTAGATGTAGGTGCTGAATACGGTAATTATTCATCGGATATGACCCGAACCATACCCGTTTCTGGGCGATTCACTCCACGGCAACGTGCCGTATATGATGCCGTACTCAACGTCAAAAACGAAGCCACGCAATTGTTGGTGCCCGGAACACTTTGGAAGGCATA
>JAACDD010000070.1 GCA_009937085.1 Bacteroidota bacterium | reverse complement strand
TTGTAGCGAGAGGGAGACTTGAACTCCCGACCTCCGGGTTATGAATCCGACGCTCTAACCGGCTGAGCTACCTCGCCAAATTGAGCGCAAATATAACAATTTGTTTTCCCTTTTTATCGCTGTTTTTGTGCCTTTTCTTTTAAAGGTCGGTTTTAATCTATATATTGGACTTTTTATTTTTCTATGTCAAAAACAAAATTTGAGCTTGAATTTGTAATTCAGGCATCGCCTCAGCTACTGTACCAATATATGCACACCCCTTCTGGGCTTTCAGAATGGTTTGCAGATAATGTGAATGCCCGGACCGAAAAATATTCCTTTATATGGGATGATTCCGAAGAGGAAGCGTTGTTGCTTCGCAAAAAACCTAATGAATTTGTGCGTTTTCGCTGGCTTAATGGAGAAGACGATCAAGACGATTGTTACTTTGAAATGCAAATTGTTGTTGACGAAATCACCAAAGATGTTTCTGTGGTAGTAACTGACTTTGCCGAAGAGGACGAAGTTGAGGAGACCAAAATGCTTTGGGAAAGTCAAATTGGAGATTTAAAGCAAGTTTTAGGCTCGGCATAAGCGTATGATTAACTTAAACGGCGCACTGCAATCTGCAACTTCGCCACTTTTTTCAGTTCATAATCGTGGATTTTTATACGGGGATGCTGTTTTTGAAACCCTCCGTTTTGGACAAAACCAACTACACTTTTGGGAAGACCATTATTTTAGACTTATGGCCGCCATGCGTGTTTTTCGCATGAATATTCCCATGACATTTACACCTGAATTCTTAGAACAAGAATGCATCCGCGTGGTAGAGGCGCAAAGCAGTACTTCTTCTTCATGGCGCATTCGATTATCAGTTTTTAGAAATGATGGCGGAGTGTATTTACCGGCTTCGCGAGATGTGAGCTATGTTATAGAAGCCAAACCACTCGATGAAGAGACCTACACCTCAAAAGAAGGCTACAACGTAGAGTTGTTTAAAGACTATTACGTGCAGAAAAGTATGTTGTCAAATCTAAAATCCAATAACAAAGCGCTCAATGTTATTGGCAGTATCTTTATGCAAGAACAGGGTTTTGATAACGGTATTTTGGTCAATGACGATAAAGAAGTTGTAGAATTTCTAAATGGGAATCTTTTTGTTGTTGATGGAGATGTACTTCGTACACCGCCGTTAACCTCGGGATGTTTGGATGGCATCATGCGCAAGCAAGTCATGCGATTGGCTAAAAAGCAAAATATTTCCTGTGTAGAAGAAAACATTTCTCCTTTTGATTTACAACAAGTTCAAGAGGTTTTTATGACCAATTCTATTACTGGAATTCAACCTGTTTCTTCGTATCGAAGAACCGATTATCAAAACACGATTGCGCTTCAATTGCAGTACGCGTTAAATGAATCGGTTAGTTCAGGCCAGGAAAAGTAGGCGCAAAGGAGTACAGCGCAACTTCACCTCCCAAATCCCGAAGAACACTTCCCCAAAGCCGTTCCTCATTTTTAAAAATATTGAAGTTGTTTTTGACCAAAATCCACGCATTTGTTTTGACTTCCTCTGCCAATTGCCCATCAATCCAACCCGCATAGCCTAACAAAAACTTTATTTCGTTAGAAGGTAGTTTATCGGATAGCAATGCCAGTTTAATGTCTTCTAAATCGCCACCCCAATAAAGTCCATTACCAAGTGGTTTAGCATCTGCAATATCATCTTTAGTGTGAATGTAAAATAGCTTGTCGTCATCTACAGGACCTCCTTGAAAAACAGGTCCATCAATACCTAGTTCAGGCAGTAAATCACTAAGGTTATAATGCGTATGTTGATTAACAACAAAACCCATTGAACCTTCGTCGTTATGATCCGTCATAAGCACAACACTGCGACCAAAAGATTGATCGCCAAGTATAGAGGGATGTGCTACTAAAAGTTTTCCTGTCATTACACAAATCTACATTTTTCTGGAAAGCTAAAGCCATTGAGTAAAGCAGCTGTGTCCATACTTTTCTTATTTGGTAATTGAAGCTCATCTATATATACATAGCCGTCGTTAACGGCAACATTAAGTTGCTGATCTTCAATAGTTATTGTGCCTGGCGGATTTACAGGTGTGCCCACAATAAAGTGTGCCCGTTTCAACTTCACATAGAGTTCTTGATCGGGCAACTCTAACATACTCCAAGCCGTTGGAAAAGGGTTTAATCCATGAATATGATGTACAATTTCTTGTCCGTTTTTACTCCAATTTACCCGTGTGTTTTCTCGCGATAGTTTCGGTGCAGGGATCAAATCTTTAGCCTTGGGCTGCGGAACAGCCTCTGTATTCCCCGATGCTAAAACATCCAATGTTTTTACAATCATTTGTCCCGACTTTTCTTGCATGCGCTGACTTAACTCTCCCATGGTTTCTTCAGGACGTATGGACATACTTTCTTGTAATAAAACAGCACCCGTATCAATTTTTTCGTCAATCAAAAAAGTAGTCAACCCAGATTCTTTTTCGCCATTAATGATAGCCCAATGAATGGGAGCAGCACCCCGATAATGCGGTAATAAGGATGCGTGAAGATTAAAAGTTCCAAGCTGCGGCAGCTTCCAAACTACTTTTGGCAACATTCTAAAAGCAACTACAACAAATACATCAGCTTCGAATGCTTTTAGCTGTTCAATGGTGTTTTTATCGTTTAATTTTTCAGGTTGAAGTAAAGGGATGTCTTGCGCTAAAGCTTCTTCTTTGACAGCCGAAAAGCGTAATTTTTTACCGCGTCCAGCAGGACGATCAGGAGTTGTAACCACGGCTACAACACTGTGGTGACTTTCTATAATTCCACGTAATCCAGCTACTGCAAAAGCAGGAGTCCCCATAAAAATTACACGTAACGATCTGCTCATTTTAATCTGTAAAAATTTATTTTTTCTTGCACGACTAGCTCCTCATTTATTAAAAAGTTAAGCGCTTCAATAACGTTTTCTCTACTGTGTTTTGACTCCAATGCCAATTGATTCAAAGATACGGTTTCTTCTTTCGAAAGCAGGTTTTTTAACTCCTGAACTACTACCCGAATCGAAGTGTTGTTTTTCATGCAATTTGAACACGATTGACAGCTATTTTTTGCTTTTTCACCAAAGTAATTTAAAAGTTTTTTGCGGTAGCACTTAGTCGTTGTACAGTAGTCCCAAACCGAGTCTGCTAATCGCTTTTTTTCCCGTTTAAAATCATCCAATTGCTTGAGCACATTTATGAGGGTTCTTTTATCCTCTCTTGGCGAAAGAAACTGAATGGCGCTATCTACGTGTAACTGCTGAATTTCTGCCGTTCCGTTTTGCTCCATTTTTTTTAATAGCTCAACACATTGCTGCAAAGGCAAATTGCATTTTTTGGCAATAGAATGTAAGTTTACAGATTGCATTCTTTCTGTGATTCCGCCAGTGTTTCGAAGTAAATAATCGATTAAAACATCGTTTTGTGGATTGCTGTTTTTTTCAAGTTTTAACGAAGTTTTTGGTGTTGCATATTGTGTGAGTGACAGCACTTGTCCGCGTTCTAAAAGTTCCAAAACGTGAAAGGTTGTTTTTGGGTTTACATTGTATCGTTGACAAAACAGGTTTAAATTAAACTCCAACATTTCTTGTGGTAATTCCCCGTAGGCGATGTCAAAATAAAGACATAAATATTTGTAAACGTTTTGAATGGCATCTCTTGGTGGAACGCTAGCCATGAGTCTATCCCATAGTTTTTTCTGATCTTCAGGCGCTACAAAAAGCGTAGCTATTGAGGCATCTCCATTTCTGCCGCATCGACCTACCTCTTGATAATATTGTTCTATACTAAAAGGTAAAGTGGCGTGCACCACACGTTTTACGTTTGCTTTGTCTATGCCCATACCAAATGCAGTTGTGGCAACCATAACAGGTGTTTTTTCTTGCATCCAGTTGGTAATTCGCAATTCTTTGTCAGAACTTCCTCCATGAAAATAGGCCGTCTTATGCCCCATGTTGTTAAGGTGATTGCTTAGCAGCTCAGCACTTTTTCGTGTACCTACATATACAATACTTGGCATTCCTTTGGGTTCTAAAATAGCCGAAATTGCTTCAAGTTTATTTGAAGTAGGAACGACACGAAGTTCAATATTTGGTCTATCAAACGACCCAATAATCTTCTCTGGCGATTGCAGTTTGAGTGACGTACAAATGTCGTCTCTTACGTCTGCAGTTGCTGTTGCCGTAACCGCAATGGTAGGAATATCTGGCAGTAGATTTTTTAGGGAAATGATTTCGCGGTAGGCAGGTCTAAAATCGTGGCCCCATTCCGAAATACAATGCGCTTCGTCAATGGCTAGCAACGAAGGTTGCATTTGAGATAGATGGGCTTGAACTAAGGGGTGTTGCGCTCGTTCTGGCGAAAGATATAGAAATTTAAAATTCCCAAACTTACAATTGTCCAACACCCTTACAAGGTCATCTTCTTGCATAGGACCAGATAGGTGCATGGCGCGAATACCTTTTTTTTGAAGTCCTTCCACTTGATCACTCATAAGCGCAATAAGGGGACTAATAACCACACAAATTCCTGGTAACAATAATGCTGGTAATTGATAACAAAGGCTTTTTCCGCCGCCTGTTGGCAATACGACCAAACAGTCACGCCTATCTAATACCGCTGAAACTGCTTCATACTGTCCTGTCCGGAATTCAGAAGCATTCCAATACGTTTTAAGTGTGTTTTTTACGTTTACAGTCATAGATTTTCTAGCATAAATGCAAGGCGTTTGGCAACACTAACTCGAGGAACTTCAATGCACTCCATGCCAAAGGTACTATAGGTTTCTACCAACGCATTGTGAAGTTTTTCAGCCTCGTTAAAATCTTCTACCCGTTGTGCGTCTTGCTCAAAAATAGCTTCCCAAGGGGGAAAAATGAATACCTTGTCGTAGGTAAAATTCATGCAATCCTCTTCCATACCACAAGGCACATCATCTCCTAATTCATGTAAATACGCTACAACGTCGTGGATGCCGCGGTCATACAATTGCACAGGAGATTTACTAACGTTAAAATAATCATGAAGCCTACTTTCAAAAATAGCCTCGCTGAATGCTAATGGGTTTTCCAAAAAGGGACGCTGGGCACCGTTGGCTTGTGCTGCTGAAATAATAGCCCTTGACACTTCACTATAACACGAAATTTCAGGGTGGTTGACCCTGTTAATCAAGGTGGTTTTTCCACTTGCAGGCGAACCCGTAAGAACTACTTTTTGTTTTTCAAACATATACAAAGGTCGGGATTTGTAGCCGTTTGCAAAACTGTATCTTTGCAACATGCAACAAGCTGCAAAAGACGATTCATTTTACAAACGCTTTCACCAACAACTTTTAGACACAAGTGCTTGGCCTGGCGTGTATGTATTCAAGTTTATCGTGCCGGCATCTGGGGACGCCCAAAAAACACTTGAAAATATATTTTTAAACGATGTTGTTAAAATAAGTGTTCGAGCTTCAAGCAAAGGCACATACAGCAGTATTTCCGTTCAAGGAACTTTCGAAAGTCCCGCTGTAATCATTGACAAGTATAAGCAAGCGTCTAAAATCCCAAATATCATTCAGCTCTAATCTTTTTTTAGTAGTTTTACCTCATAAATATCCCTCACTTGATAGAAAATCTTCAATACAATAACGAACGCTCAGATTTAGCGATTCCTGAATACGGTCGTCACATTCACAAAATGATTCAGCAAGTAATGGCTGAAGACGATAAAGAGCAACGAAACAAACAGGCCCAAGCCATTATTGGTATTATGGGGAATCTAAACCCACACTTACGTGATGTGGCTGATTTTCAGCATAAACTTTGGGATCAATTATTCATTATGTCCGATTTTAAGTTGGATGTAGACGCACCTTTTCCAAAACCGAGTGCAGAAGTATTAGCAGCACCTCCAACTCCCCTAGATTATCCACAATCGTATCCGAAATACCGTTTTTACGGCAATAATATTAAGGGAATGATTGATGTTGTGGTTGGCTGGGAAGAAGGCGAACTTAAAGAAGCGTTGGTTTATGTGATTGCCAATCACATGAAAAAATGTTTTTTGAATTGGAACAAGGATACGGTTGAGGATCATGTTATTTTTAATCATTTAGCTGAGCTTTCCGATGGAAAACTTGTGCTTACCGGTAAAGAAGAAACCCTTACCGATTCCGAAAACCTTATTCGTTTGACAAACAAGCGATTTGGTAAAGGTGGCACACGGAGCAAACACAAAAAATACCGAAACCCTAAGCAACAACAACGTCGCAAGTAAATGGGAGCTTTTAAGATTACGGGCGGTGTACCTCTTTCAGGTGCTATTCAACCACAAGGAGCTAAAAACGAGGCACTCCAAATTTTGTGTGCCGTTTTACTTACTTCAGCGCCAGTAACGATAAGCAATATTCCAGATATTATTGATGTCAATAAACTTATTGATATACTCATTCAACTAGGCGTTAAAGTTGAAAAGCACAGTGCCGACAGCTATACGTTTCAAGCCGACAATGTAGATATTGACTACCTCCAATCCGACGATTTTAAAATTGCCGGACGTGGTTTACGTGGATCAATTATGATTGTAGGTCCTTTATTGGCTCGTTTTGGAAAAGGATTTATTCCTAAGCCAGGTGGTGACAAAATTGGTCGCCGCAGGTTGGACACACACTTTCAAGGATTTATTAAACTTGGTGCAACATTCCGTTACAATAAAGAAGAGTATTTCTACGGCGTAGAAGCTGATGAATTGCGCGGCACGTATATGCTGTTAGACGAAGCTTCAGTTACGGGTACGGCAAACATTGTAATGGCCGCTGTACTTGCCAAAGGAACCACCACCATTTATAATGCTGCCTGCGAGCCTTATTTGCAACAGCTTTGCAATATGCTTGTGCGTATGGGAGCCAATATTTCGGGGATTGGCTCTAATTTACTCAAGATTACAGGGGTTGAAAAACTCGGCGGAACGGATCACCGCATTTTGCCCGATATGATTGAAATTGGCAGTTGGATTGGACTTGCAGCACTTACGCAAAGCGCACTTACCATAAAAGATGTACAATGGGAATATTTGGGTCAAATTCCAGATGTGTTTCGTCGCTTGGGCATAACAATTGAGCAAAAAGGAGATGATATGTTCATTCCTGCGCACACCAATGGCTTTGAAATTCAAAGCTATATCGATGGCTCTGTAATGACTATTTCAGATGCGCCCTGGCCAGGATTCACACCTGACCTTTTGAGTATTGTTCTCGTAGTAGCTACACAAGCACGCGGTAGTGTGTTGGTGCATCAAAAAATGTTTGAGAGTCGCTTATTCTTTGTAGATAAACTTATTGATATGGGTGCGAAAATTATTTTGTGTGATCCGCACCGTGCCAACGTTATCGGACATGATTTTAAATCGACATTGAAAGCAACAACAATGACTTCCCCCGATATTCGTGCTGGTATTTCCTTACTTATTGCAGCCCTTTCTGCCAAAGGCACAAGTACCATCTTCAATATCGAACAAATTGACCGTGGGTATCAAAATATTGATACACGCCTTCGTGCTTTGGGCGCTCAGATTGAGCGAATCTCATAAAGCTAACGTTTAGAAACCTTATTGTTACTTATACCTCTCTGACGAGAACACTTAAATCGCCCTACTTCGTCAGTTCGCTTTTTTAAATGTTTGGTTTTTCTTCCCTGAACACGCTTTCGCCACAACTTAAAACTGTTTGGTTTCATGTTGCGTCTCATAATGGTTATCACCTCTTGCTCTTTAAGTCCAAATTGCATTTTTATGGCATCAAATGGGGTGCGGTCTTCCCAGCCCATTTCAATAATCCTATCAATTTCTATTTCTGTGAGTTTCCTTTTCATGCGTCCATAATATTTTCTCTGTTTGGCAATGTGTGTGTTGCCACAATACGCCTGCTTTCATTGCGGACAATGGAGTTCCGTCGCATCTGCCATAATATTGTTGAGGCGTGTTTATAGGTTTTTTTAACATCTACGATGGGCTTCGGATAATTTTTCCCCAAAATGAAACCGTATCCCTGTTGCTCAATTTCAGTCATGGTCCACGGCTCAATACAAAAGGCTGTGGGTAACTCCGCTAATTCTGGAACCCATTTGCGAATAAAATTCCCATCTGCATCATGCTCTAATGCATTTTTAGTAGGATTGTAAATACGCACCATATTAATGCCAGTTTCTCCTGCTTGCATTTGAAATTGCGGGTAGTGTATACCGGGTTCAAAATCTAAAAATTGACGTCCCAAAAATTCTGCTCCTGCTTGCCAAGGTTGCCATAAATGATGTGTGAAAAACGACACCACCATGGCACGCATCCTAAAGTTTAAATATCCCGTCTCTACCACGCAACGCATGCATGCATCCACTAACGGATAGCCTGTTTTGCCATGTTTCCATGCGTCAATAAAGCTTGTGTTTAAGGCTTTATTCATGTTGTGATACCCTTTGTTTACACTCTTAAACTCCATTTGGGTTTCCATTTCAAACTTTTGAATAAAGTGCGCTTGCCAGCGTAGTCTTGACGTAAACGCATTGATTTGAAAGGCACTCGCTCCAAGAGTTTTGGCTTGTTTTGCACGTTGCCATACATAGCGCACAGAAAGATTCCCCCACGCCAAGTAAGGCGAAACACGACCGCAGTGCAATCGGGCTGCTTCAGGTTTAGAAATCGACTGTTGGTATTTTTTGTGACGTGTTTTTAAAAAACTTTCCAAGTAGGCTATCCCTTTTTTTGTTCCACCTTCTTGAATGTCCTCTAACTTTTTGGGTTGAAGCGGAATTTCTTCAAGCAGCTCATCTTTGACAGTTACAAAATCTTTTTCAGATGCCGTAAAAGGTTTAATGGGCTGCATCATATAATTTGCCCAGTAATCTCGCCAATGCGCTCTGTTTGCCAATCCACGAAATACGCCGTTGTTGATATGCTCTACCCAATGTGTATTTTGTAAATCACACCATTTTTTTACCTTTTTATCTCTTTCGTATGTGCAATTCAACCCTGTTTCTTGCATCGAAAAAAGCGTTTTTATACGCCAGGTCTTACTTACATGCTCCAACACTTCGGTTACTTCGCCACTGGCACAATGTATTTTGGTTTTATACGGGTTTAATTCTTGATTTAGACTTACAATGGATTGCTTAATGAAGTTCCAATGCCGTTTGTGATAGTGCGGGTTCTTTTCCAAGCTGGGTTCAAAAACATAAAGTAAGAGTAGGGGAGTATTGGACTCAATAGCATTTTGAAGCCCTTCATTATCTAGGATGCGCAAGTCACGCTTAAACCAAAAAACATTAATTGTTGGCTTAGAATGCATCTGGATTTTCTATAATTTCGTAGGCACGGGTCTTAATTTCTGCCAATTCCTCGGGTTTGATTTTTCCTAGTAAATTGAACATCATTCCCATACGATGGTTCCCTTTTAACTCTTCTCTTTTGTCATCTAAAAAGTTCCAGTATAAACTATTAAATGGACAGGCGTTTTCTCCAACGCGTTTCTTTTTGTCGTAACTACAACTACTGCAGTAGTTGCTCATTTTGTTTACATAAGAGCCGGAGGAAACATAAGGTTTTGTGGCTAAAATTCCGCCATCAGCATACTGACTCATGCCACGCGTATTAGGAAGTTGTACCCATTCAACTGCGTCCGCATAAATGCCTAAATACCAGTCATCTACTTCATCTGGGTGGGTTTGCAATAGCAACGCAAAATTTCCTGTAATCATCAAGCGTTGAATATGGTGTGCATAAGCGTTTTCCAAACTGTTTGTGATGCTGGTTTTAAGGCAATTCATTTTGGTTTCCCCCGTCCAATAAAAATCAGGGAGTTTCCCAAAATTATTCAACTCGTTTTTTTGCTTGTACTGTGGCATTTCTTTCCAATACAACCCTCGAATGTATTCGCGCCAACCCAAAATTTGCCGTACAAAGCCTTCTACTTGTGAAAGACTAATGGCTTCGCTTTCTCTGAAGGCAGCAATTGCACGTTCAATGACCTCTTCGGGGCTGATGAGTTTTACATTTAAGCTAAACGAAATACGCGCATGGAATAAATTTGTTTCATCTTGATGCATAGCATCTTGATAGGTACCAAAATCTTGTAGTAAATGGTTGCAGAAATAATCTAATTGATTAAGTGATTCCTCGCGAGAAACCGCAAATAGAAAAGACTCAGGATCGAATGTTCCAATCGTATCTATTTTTGCAGCAACTATTTGATTGTGAATTTCTTTAGCCAAAGTCATATCGGGCTGATAGGGCGGAGGTATAACGCCGCCTTTCCACGTATTTCGATTAAATTTATCGTAGTTCCAGCTGCCACCTTCGGGCTGGCCGTCCACCATGAGGTATTGGTGTTTTTTTCGCATATAGCGATAAAAAAACTCCATGACCAACGCCTTTTTCCCTTCGTAAAATTCGGCTAGCTCGGTTCGAGTCGTCAAAAAATGTTCGGTATCACATGCGTTTACTTTAATACCAAGTGATTTGCTAATTTCCTTGAGTTGTTCGTCTAATCGAAATTCATCTGGTAGTTGGTACGCGAAAGAAGACGCATTGAGCAACTCAAGTACTTTCTTGATGTTTTTTGTTAAGTTTTGGGTATTGTTGGGGTCGTCAATGGTATAGTAAATTACAGTGTGTCCATCTTTCTCCAACTTTCGCGCAAAACTGCGCATCGCAGCAAAAAAGGCAACAACTTTTTGCACATGATGGCGTACATAATCTGTTTCTTGTCGCATTTCGAACATGACATAACACACCTGATTATTGGGTTCAATATACCAGCTGTGTTCTCCGTTGAGTTGATCGCCAAGAATGAGTCGTACTTCCATTAGAAAAGTGTTGTTTGTAACCAGGTTTTTTGGTAGGTATTGTTTGGATCATAGCGTTCTGCTTGCCACGAAATATGGAATTTTCTATCTCTAGGGTCGTTGCCCACTCCTGCATTATACATCCAGTTACCATAATTGCTATGCACATCATAATCAATAAGCATCGCTTCAAAGTAGGCTGCACCGATACGCCAGTCCAAATGCCATTCTTTACTGAAAAAACTCGCTACGTTTTGCCGCCCACGATTGCTCATAAAACCTGTGCAAGTCAACTCTCGCATGTTCGCATTGACAAAAGGCTCTGGGGTGTTGCCTTCAATCCACTTGTGTACACGTCTAAGATCTGTTTTCCAATCGTAAGATTTGTCTAAAATCCCTCCGATTTTAAAAATTTTATTCCCGTGTTTTAAGGAAATATATTTAAAATAATCTCGCCATATAAGTTCAAATATCAACCAATAGGTAGAGTCGTTTTTTGTAACTGTTTTCTCGTATTTTTTCACTTCTGCGTAAATCGACCTAGGCGAAATGGATCCAAATGCCATCCAAAGAGATAGTTTAGAACTGTATTTTTTCCCCAATAAACCGTTTCGTGTTTTTTTATAAAAAGACAGTTGCTTTGTGTCCCAAAAATATTCTTGGATACGCGCCCACGCTTCCGTTTCCCCTCCTGAAAATGGAATTGCAGTTCTTGCATCGTTTGAGATGTTTTTATAGCCTAATTTTTCTAGCGTAGGCAACTCAGTAGTTTCTTGTATAAGACTTTCAGTTGGCATGGGATCTGGTATCCCTATTGGTGGTCTAACATGACTTTGCTTTTCGCATTTTTTTCTAAAGACGGTAAACACTTCTGGTATATTTGAAACTTCCATGGGAATATCGTCTGGATGAAATAAAAACTGATCGTAATTCCAATGCGTTTTTATGCTTTTGGGAATTTGTGCCGCATCATCTACTTCTTCTTGTGTCCACTCTTGTTGTGCGTATAGGTCAGTTACCTGATATTTTTCTTGAAGTTGTTGTACAGTTTGTTTTAAATTTCCACTTGTAACCCACAATGTGATGTTAAGTTTCATCAAATCTTTTTGGAGTTGGGTCAATGTTTGCAATAAAAATTGAGCTCTAAAAGCTTCCATTTTCTTAAAGCCCCACGGTGTTTCTTTTAGCCACGTTTCTGGAATATGAAAGAGTCCAATTACACGATTATGCTTTAATGTGGCGTGTGTAAGTGCTTGTTGGTCACGGACACGTAAGTCGTTCCGAAACCAAACTATTGCTGTTGTTTTTGCCTTCTGCATCTTTCGCTACAATATTTTACGTGTTCCCAATTTTTACTCCATTTTTTACGCCACGCAAAAGGAAGGTTACATACCACACAAATTTTTTGTGGCAGGTGTTCCTTTTTTACGCCTTTCATGTTGCCAACCCAGCTTTATAGGTTTGCAAGCAACGCTCTCGTGCCATTTTATGCTCCACCATTTGATTTGGATACGTTAACGTTTGATATTCTGGCACCCATTTTTGAATGTATTTGTGGTCTTTGTCAAACTTTTTTACTTGCTCTGTAGGATTGAATACGCGGAAATAGGGAGCTGCGTCTACGCCGCTGCCAGCGACCCATTGCCAATTTCCTACATTGCTTGATTGTTCATAATCAAGTAGTTTTTCGGCAAAATAGGCCTCGCCCCAACGCCAATCAATAAGTAAGTGTTTGCATAAAAAACTTCCAACAAGCATACGAACGCGGTTGTGCATAAACCCCGTTTGGTTGAGTTCACGCATACCAGCATCCACAAGCGGATACCCTGTTTTTCCTTCGCACCATTTTTTAAAATCAGCTTCGTTATTGCGCCAATCAATGCGGTCGTATTGTGGTTTAAAACTCGATTCTGTTGTGTGCGGATAATGCCATAAAACTTGCATAAAAAACTCACGCCATACCAACTCTTTTAAAAAAGTGGGCTGCGTACTTTTACGCGCTTTTTCAATAATTTTTCGAACAGACACCGCCCCAAAACGCAGATAGACTCCCAATTTACTTGTGCTATCCATAGCGGGGAAATTTCGCGTATCGTCATAAGCATCCATCATGCTTTTAGATTCGCTAGCGGCTGGAATATCGTGTTGTCCTTTGGTAAATCCAAGCGCTTCTAAAGAAGGAATATCCTCAAAATCAGACTTAAAAAGATTATCCAGTAAAGTTTCAGAAGGAAAATTTGGCACGCCCATTTCCTCCATTTGTGCGAGCCATATTCGAGAGTATGGTGTATAAACCCTATATGGAGTACCATCTTTTTTGAGCACTTCATCCGGAGCAAAAAGAACTTGGTCCTTAAATGTCTTAAACGCAACTCCTATTGTGGCTAGTTTGCGCTGCATTTCAGCATCTCGCTCTCTAGCATAAGGCTCATAATCTTCGTTGGTGTATACGGCTGTGATATTATAGGCTGTGCACCACGAAGAAATACAATCCAATGGATTTCCTTTTTTAACAAGTACTCCGCTTCCTTTTTCACGAAAAGTGGTGTCTAACTTCGAGATGTGTTTATGTATAAAACCTACACGCGCATCGTTTTTAGGTAGTTTATTGGTGATGTTTTCATCAAATACAAAAACGGGTAGCACGGCATTTGCATCTGAAAGCGCATGAAAAAACCCTGCGTTATCGGCTTCTCGTAAATCGCGACGAAACCAGAATAATATCATCCATTAACGTTTAAAGATGACATACCGCCGTCAAGGCCTAGTACTTGTCCTGTCATCCAGCTACTTTTATCCGACAATAAAAATGCTGCTAATTGTGCGACATCTTGCGTTGTTCCAATGCGTTTTAACGGATGTCTAAGAGCGGCTTTTTCCTTTTTGGCATCGTTGTTTAGAAACCTATTTGCCAAAGGGGTGTCTGTTATAGATGGTGCAATTACGTTTACTCTAACTTTAGGTGCCCATTCTGCAGCTAAGGAGCGTCCAAGTCCCTCTACCGCACCTTTGGCGGCTGCTACACTTGCGTGAAAGGGCATGCCTGTTTGCACAGCAACAGTACTAAAAAGTACCACACTCGCCTGTTCGCTTGCAGCCAATAGCGGTTGTAATTGCTGTAATGTTTTTACTGCACCCATCACATTAATGGAAAAGTCAGCCGTAAATGCCTCGGGCTTTAATCCCTTAAATGGGCGCAAATTGATACTGCCTGGGCAGTACGCAAAGCCGTCTACTACTGTTGGAAGTTTTTCTAGCGGCAAATCGTCTTGAAGTACATCAAAAGGGATGTGTGTTACGTTTTTTCCAGCCAAGCCTTCGTTTGTTCTCGAAGCCACAAAAATGGATGCGTCAGCGGGAAGTGCGTCTATAATTTGGCTGCCAATTCCATAGCTTCCGCCAATCAATAAAAATGTTTTACTCATGATGTTGAATTAAAAATTTCGTTAAGTGCTTTTTCTCTGTAATCAAATATCTGCTTGACTTTTCCGCGCACAAAAAGCACATGCGCCAACCAGCCTAATGGACCTAGGGGTAACTTATAATCTACAATGTCTTCCATCACCACGCCGTTTTCCGTTTTTTTGATAAAATGCTTGTGATGCCAAAACGTATATGGACCAAATCGTTGCTCATCTACAAAGAACTCTCCTTCTTGAACATGAGTTATTTCGGTTACCCATCTAAAGGGAATTCCTAAAATTGGTGTAAGGCGGTATTGGATGATTTGACCTGGAAACATCTTGCGCTCTGCGCCAGAAATAATGTCAAACCCCATATAGTCTGGTGTAATGCGTTTTAAGTTTTTGGGGTCAGACAAAAATGTCCACGCTTGTTCCATGGTTATGGCTAATTCTTGTCTTGAGGTATATTGATACATTGCCTGGGTTTTAAGCAAATATACCATTTTGTTTAATGTTGTAGTATAAAAAGTTAAACAAAATAAATAGTAAAACTATTTTTCAATGCTTTTACGGTTTGGCAAAGGACAACAAAAGACATTAGGGTAGCAGCTGTTACGGCTATCGAATCGTCCTAAGATTAATCGTCATTTTTAGGACTGACAAAAATTTTAAATACGGCAACGGCAAGTGCCATTCCTACAAATGGAGCCGTAAGGTAAAGCCACATCGGCTCCCAATGATTTCCAATAAGTGCAGGGCCTAATGATCTCACGGGATTCATGGATGCATTGGTTAGCGGTCCAGCGAACATGGCTTCTAGTAAGATTACACTTCCTACAGCAACTCCAGCTATAGGGCCAATTTCTTTACTTCCAGTACTGATGTGTAAAATCACTATCATTAAGAAGAAGGATAGCAGTAATTCTAACCAAAATGCGCTCAGATGTGGAATAGTTGGAATAGTAGCCCCAATAATTTCGCTTTCAGGAAGTAGCGCTTTTACTGCAATACTTGCTACAATGGCGCCCAACGCCTGCGTGATGATATAGCTGGGTACTTTTTCCCAAGCAAATCGATTAGCAAGCGCAAATGAAACCGTAACTGCAGGGTTAAAATGCGCTCCAGACTGCTCGCCAAAAGCATAAATCATAACCATAACAATTAGCCCCCAAGTGATGGCAACACCTTCGTGGGCAACAGCTCCAGTGGTTTCATTTACCGCCATGGCAGCAGTGCCACAAAATACCATGGCAAACGTTCCCACAAATTCGGCATAAAGGGCTGAAAATTTTTGCATCTTCAAAATTAGCGCATTAAAGTTTAGCTTAATGTTATGTTATTTGGTAAGTCGAAAGCAACTCAAAGGTTTTGTGCGTGGGCAATCCAACAACGTTGGTATACGATCCTTCAATTTTTTCAACTCCGACAAGCCCAATCCATTCTTGAATTCCGTAAGCGCCAGCTTTATCAAGTGGTTGATGTGTTTGTACATAATATTCGATTTCGTCTAGGGTCAATTTGCGCATTGTCACTTTAGTAGTGTCGTTGACACAGCTTTGTTTATCTGCACTACTCAAACATACCGAACTGATAACTTCATGTGTTTTTCCTGAAAGTGATGTGAGCATTTTAATGGCATCGTTTTCGTTTTTTGGTTTGCCAAGTGCAGTGCCCTCGTGCCAAACAATGGTGTCAGCCGTTAGCACAAGTTCGTTGGATATCAATGTTTTTTGTTGTGCTTTTCCTTTCAGTTTTGCTAGAAAATCAGTGATGGCAGCGCCTTTCAAATCACTTGCATATACTTCATTAACATCAAGTACACGTTGCTCAAACGGAATACTCATTTGGGTGAGTAATTCCACACGTCGTGGTGATCCAGAACCTAAATACAGTTTTTTGGTCATTTGCTATCGTTGCGTGCATTTGTTAGTGTTCCCCATTTTTCTTGCACCTTTAACACTTGTTCGATAACATCGCGCACGCAGCCTTTGCCACCATCTTTATGCGAGACATAAGCTGCTGCATCCAAAACCTCTGGGACAGCATCGTTTGGACAACATCCAATACGAGCTAAATTCATTGCGGCAATATCTGGAATGTCATCTCCCATAAAAAGCATTTCGTCATATGAGATGTTGTGTTTCTCAGCATATTCTTTTAGTACTGGCCCTTTTTGATGCGCGCCCAAATACACATCGCCTACGCCTAGTTGCTGCAATCGAAGTCGGACAGCCTCGTTAGTGCCACCAGAAATTATAGCAACACGAAAGCCTGCGTGTAGTGCTGCTTTTACGGCATAACCGTCTTTGGTGTTCATGGTGCGCACCATTTCTCCGTCAGGCAGAATGGTAATTCCACCATCTGTAAATACGCCATCAACATCGAAAACAAAAGTGGTGATGTGACGAAATTCTTTTTTATAGCTCATGTGTTATGTGTGTTAAAAATAGATTGACTTAAAATGCGGTAGAGTTCAGCGTCTTCTTCAGACAAAACAGAAAGATGTTTTTGTTGTGTTAACGTGTCGTTTCGTTTGGCTGGACCCGTTTGTAATGCGAATGCTTTATTTGAAAAGCTGCGCTCAAAAGTTTCTCGAATGAGTGGTTGGAGTACTGAAAAAGGGAGTGCAGCTTTTGACGTAATGTTTTGACTCACACCGATTAGGTGATTACAGAAATTATTCGCAAATACAGCAGCCGTATGCAGTTGTAATCGCTGATGTTCAGAAATTTGGTGTACGTTTTTACTTAGTTGAGATGCAAGTTTTTCGAGCAGTTCTGCATCATCTGTATGCGTTGCTTCAATGCAGATGGGAATAGTACTCCAATCTACGGAGATCGTTTCTTTAAAGCTTTGCAACGGGTAAAAAACGCCCTTGCGTTTTAGTGGTTTTAATTCATCTATAGATACTGCACCAGCGGTATGCGCGACTAGCACATCACTATTTATAAGTTGCTCTGCAGTAGATGCAATCGCATCATCAGCAATCGCAATAAGGCATAGATCGGCATCAATGTTTTGCTGATACTGCGTGAAATAGGGTGTGTTGAGATTTTGTCTTGGTGGCGTATTTTTTCTTCCAATCCATTGCACAAGTTGAGTAGCGTTGCACGTCTCTAAAGCATGGACTAAATGAATGGCAAGATTTCCCGTGCCGATAAGTGCTATTCGCATCATGGCTCAAAATTACAAATAAGTAAATACTTAAACGTGTGTTACTGTAATTTCATTAGGTTTGCACAAAATTTAGCTCATGAAAACAAACCAGACGTTTACTATGATTAAACCTGATGCGGTTGCCAATGGCCACATCGGCGCAATTTTAAATAAGATTACAGCTGCTGGCTTTCGTATCTCCGCTCTAAAAATGACGCAATTGACAACAGCCGATGCCGAAGCATTTTATGCTGTTCATAACGAGCGACCGTTTTTTGGCGAGCTTGTTTCATTTATGACAAGCGGCCCTATAGTTGCTGCGGTGCTTGAAAAAGAAAATGCAGTAAACGATTTCCGTACGTTGATTGGCGCTACAAATCCAGCAGAGGCTGCCGAAGGTACCATTCGCAAGCTCTACGCCACTTCTATGGGCGAGAATGCAGTTCATGGTTCAGATAGCGATGAAAATGCAGCTATCGAAATTGCCTTTCACTTTTCGGGGAGAGAGCAGTTTTAGCGCAACACCAGCTTTTTAATACACTCTTTTTGAAGGCCTTCGTTTAGCATTGCATTAACGTTGTCTTTGCCATAGCTTAGTT
>JAACDD010000008.1 GCA_009937085.1 Bacteroidota bacterium | reverse complement strand
CTACGACTGTTGGTAATTCACTTAAATCATAATACGGTCCGATTTTATTTATTAGTCCTTGCAAATCCCATTTACTTTTGCTCTCACTTAGAGCTCTTTTGATTATTTCAAAGTCAGTGGTTTCAATTTCAATTGGGTCACGTGGATTCTCCGTCCACAAGTTAAGTTCTTGAATTGGAATAGTAATTATCTGTTGTTTCATGGCGAAATTACCCTTGACTATTATTAAACTCTTATCAAATACTGAACATTACGCAAGTGCATACATCCTTGCATCAACCCCAAAAAAAATCTAAATAATGAATAACGTAGGCTATCGGTAGTAGAACTGACTTGGGGTCTTGTTCAATACAAATGTAGCAAAAAATTCGAATTGGCTTAGGTACGCTGTTATTCTTGAAAGCTATACCTTTACCAAAATTTTGTAGAGTGCTACACAAGCTACTTTTTTTATGTTTTTCGGTGGGTGTTTTAGCGCAAACCAATGAGGCGGTCTTCGATTCTATAGCGGAAAACCTACCTGAGTCGCAAGAGTTCCAACAACCTCAAACAGCCCCTGCGGCTTCTGAAAACACCACGCCCGAAATAGCCATTACAGACTACTTGATTATTTCGCAAGCACGCGATGCCACCCATGTGGATACCACGCTTACCATGGCAAAATACTATAAGATGAATTCCCAACGGCGAGACAATTTTTCGTGGGTATCGCTAAATAATTCGGGGCAGGCACTTAATCCGCTTTCGTTGGAAACCTGGCGTAAGAACACTGCTGCCGTTGCTGGTTTTCGTGCCAAAGAAAGCCAGCGTTTTTTACCGCATAAGCTCGCGTACTACCACGTACCTACACCGCTATCGGAGGTGTTTTATAAAAGCACACAGTCACAAGGGCAGTCCACCGATGCATTGATTACCGCCAACATCCACCCCCGGTTAAACTATGCCATTGGCTATCGCGGACACCGTTCGTTGGGGAAGTATCAGTATCAAATTTCGGGGCGTAGCCAACTGCGTTTTACTACCCGTTATGAAAACCCAAATGGGCGTTACCGCTTGCGCTTACAAGTTGCCAATCAGAAAATAGAACAACAAGAAAACGGCGGTTTAGACGCTGCGTCTATTGAAGATTTTAAATCGGGTGATGATGAATTCTTTGACCGAGATGTACTAAGTGTCCGCTATGAAAATGCGGATAACAATTTCACGGGCAAATTCTACCTGTTGGAACAAGATTATTTGGTGTTGCGTTCCAAAGATTCGCTGCAAACGCCACGATTGCGCGTGGGGTATAGGGCGCAAAGTAACATCCACGACAATCGGTTTAGTCAGACCACTGCTTACGAAGGCTACGGCAGCTTGGCAGAAGGCATTTCTAAACCCTACGACAAAACACATTACAGCCTACGTCAGTTTGATGTATATACGATACTTACGAATCCTTCCGTGGGGTGGTTTTCGGGCTATGCACGCCACCACAAATACAGCTTTACAGAAAAGCATATTGAGGGTAGTGCTACGCTATCGGAAAATGCCTATTCGGTAGGAGGCGAGTGGCGTAAAAACGTTGGTGCATTGCGCCTTCGTGCTGAGGCGGAATTTGCCCTTAGTGGTTCGCGCACAGGAGATTTTATACACGGTGAAATAGCATTGCCTTGGTTTAAAACAGGAAGCATCACGGCGGGAATCCGCATACAACAACAACATCCGGGGTTTGTGTTTGAACGATTTACCAGTAGCTACGCCGATTACCGATGGAATACATCGCCCAAAATGGAGCAGCGAACGGCCATTTATGGAGCGTTACGCCATCCGCATTTTGGAACACTTTCGCTAACGGCAACGAATATCAACAACCACGCCTATTTTTTACAAGCCGATGCCGATGCGCTAACGGTAAGGCCTACACAAACAGAAGAGGCAATAAACCTATTGCAACTCGATTGGGAAGGCGGACTAAAATTTGGTGTGTTTCGTTTTGATGCCAAAGTACGTGCCCAGCAACTTAGCGGCCCTACAGACGCCATGCCATTACCCGATCTTATTGGTCGGACGGCCTTGTATTACGAAGATCACTGGTTTGAAAAAGCCATGTTTTTACATCTTGGTGTAAGTGCGCATTATTTTTCTGCCTTTAAGATGCGCGCCTATCATCCGCTATTGTCGGACTTTGTGGTGCAACAACACGAAGAACTGGGCGGTTATCCTGTGGTAAATGCCTTTTTTAATGCCAAAATCAGGCAAACACGGTTGTTTTTTGTGGTAGAACACGCCAATGCCAACCGCAAAGCACCCGACTATTTTGCTGCTCCTGGCTATCCCTATCGCGATTTATTGATTCGCTTTGGAATTGTGTGGAATTTCTTTCAGTAGATTAGTTTGTGCCTAAATGCGATATGCTGTCGCATATTAAATTCTAAATATTTGTAACGTTCATTTTGTCTTGAAACAAAACGAACCAAAAATTCAGCTTACAACCAAACCGAAATAATACGAGCTTAGTTTAAAGGTAAATCGCCACCTTCCTTGATAGGAAGTTTAGACGATCCCATCAAAAAGGCATCTACGTGGTGTGCCGCTTCGCGACCTTCCGAAATGGCCCAAACAATCAACGATTGCCCACGACGCATATCACCAGCAGTGAATACATGTGGTACATTGGTTTGGTACTTTTCGTTTCCTTTCACGTTAGAACGATCGTCTTGATCCAAGCCTAATCGCTCGGCTAGTGTTGGCTCAGGACCTGTAAATCCAAGGGCTAACAATGCCAATTCGCAAGGCCATTCTTTTTCAGAATTTGGTTCTTCTACCAAGGTAGGTCTACCACCTTCTTCGTTCTTTTCCCAACGTACGTTTACTGTTGTTAAACCTTTTAGTTTACCGTCATTATCGGCAACAAATTTTTTGGTCATGATGCTCCACTCACGGTGAATCCCCTCCTCATGCGACGAAGTCGTTTTGAGTTTGAAGGGCCAAAACGGCCATGGGTGATCTTCGGTACGTGTTTCCGAAGGCTTTGGCATAATCTCAAAGTTGGTAACACTAGTTGCCCCTTGACGGTTTGATGTTCCAATACAGTCAGAACCTGTATCACCACCACCAATTACCACCACGTTTTTGTTAGCAGCGTGGAGTGAATTGTCTATTTCTGTAAGCCCATCAACCCAACGGTTGCTCTTAGGTAAGAAGTCCATCGCTTGTACTACGCCTGGCAAGTCTGAACCCGGAATAGGAAGTCTTCTGCGAATGGTTGCGCCGCCACAAAGTACGACAGCATCAAATGCGTTTAGCTCCTCAACCGGCATATTTTTTCCTACTTCAACACCCATTTTAAACTGGATGCCTTCTTCTTCCAAAATAGTTAAACGGCGATCGATAACGTTTTTTTCCATCTTAAAATCTGGAATGCCATAACGCAATAATCCACCTACTTTTTCGTCGCGTTCAAAAACGGTCACGGTGTGTCCAGCACGATTTAATTGTTGTGCAGCAGCAAGTCCAGCAGGGCCAGAACCTATAACGGCAACGGTTTTTCCAGTGCGCTGTGCAGGTGGGTCGGCTTTAATCCAACCTTCTTTAAATCCACGCTCTACGATGTATTTTTCAATAAGTTCGATAGATACCGGTGGATTGACAATACCCAAAACACAAGCCGCTTCGCAAGGAGCAGGACATAACCGCCCTGTAAACTCTGGGAAGTTGTTTGTCGAATGTAAAATGCGTAGTGCCTTTTGCCACTCGTTGCGGTAAACCGCATCGTTAAAATCAGGAATCATATTTCCTAATGGACAACCGCTATGACAAAACGGAACACCGCAGTCCATGCAGCGCGCGCCCTGATCTTGTAGCGTTTCTTCGCTAGGCGTTACTGTAAATTCTTTGTAATTCTTCACACGGTCTTCAACAGCAATATTCTGTTCGTT
>JAACDD010000007.1 GCA_009937085.1 Bacteroidota bacterium | reverse complement strand
TGGTGGTCCCACCTGGGCTCGAACCAGGGACCAACTGATTATGAGTCAGCTACTCTAACCAACTGAGCTATAGGACCTGCTGGGCACAAAAGTAAGCAATATCCCACTTTTGTAACACACTAAATTAAGTATTTATATCTTCGCACAAAGCGCTATTGATGTCACGATTTCTTAAATTTTCATTTTTTACTGGATTTATACTAGGAACGATACAGTTTTTACTTGTTTTGGGTTCTGGTTCTATTATCGCTGGACTTTTTTGGGGAATTGTACCCGCGTGGTTTTGGGCTACGTACCAAAAGCTAAAACAAGAACAAACCGTAAGCCAACTGGAAGGAATTGCTTCTTATGCCGTGGTTATGTATGGCGGTATTTTAGCGCTTGCTGGCGCTCTGTGTATTCTTGCCTCTATTGGTTTTATGATTGCAGATGCTGAAATGATTCAAGCTGCGATGGAACAACAACCCAACTTCGACGATTTAAGCGACGTGGAATTAGAAAGCGTAACTAAAATTATGGAAGTACTGCCTTCAATCATGCCGCTTATCACACTTGGCGTTTGCCTTCAATCCATAGCGTATATCGGCTATGGCTTAGCCATGGTGCGTAATTACAGTCGCTAAGCTTCTGGCTCGCTAAAAGGCAAATCGGGGTTAAAAAGATTTTGAATAATTTCCGTAAATACAACTGTCGCTTGCTCCATAATTGCAGGGGTAAGTTCACTGTTTATGGTTCGGGCTGAAACTTTTTCACCAACATACCTCACTCCTTTATCGTATTCTTTCAGTGCAATAATTCCAGCGTGATTCGCTTTTTCAGTAGGATGTGCGTCGTTCCAAAGCATGGCATATAGCAGCAGTTGGCGCGCTTGCCCAAGGTCTGGGTCTTTTGCAAGAAGGTTCCAGTCTGTTATACCAAGTTTTCCGATTTTTCCTGTTTTATAATCTAACACCCTAATCGTTCCGTTGTAGCGGTCAATACGGTCTACCGTTCCACGAACGCTAATCGGGCTATCAATGCCTGCTATGGTTAAAGAAGCGTTCATTTTTTGTTCAAGTGCCAATACCGTTATGGTATTTCCTTTGGCAATTTCTTCTTTTTCAGCGTTTATAATATGTGCAATATTCCGCTTGATTGCTGCAAATGCCAATACGTTTTTTCCTGAAATATCATGTGGATAAATGGCCTTCACTACTTTTTCGGCAACCGCTTCAATCGTGCCTATCATTGCTATGCAGTCTGCTCCCGTAAGCGTTTTACCAACAAAAGGTGTGTAGAGTTCTTCCAAACAATTATGCACTAATGTTCCATAGGTACGATGCGAAAACGATTCTTCTAACTCGTCTTCATCTTTAAGGCCAAGTATATAGCGTTTGTAAAACGCATAGCCATCTTTGATAAATACGTTAAGTGCAGAAGGCGAAAATCCATTTTCTCCTAATTCAGAAAGTTTCTTTAAAATAGATTCGGTTTTCGGTACTGATTTGATGTGCTGTGCTGGAGGAATAAAAACCGCTTCTTGTATCTGCTCGTGCCAGTTATGAGTAGGCGGGCGCTCATATGCCCATTGACGGATAAATCGGCTGCGTTCGCCAACCTGAACGCCGTCTGTAGTGCCGTTGTAAAGCATATACACCTCGCTGGCGCGATACATTAGTCTGTAAAAGTGATAGGTGAAAATGGCGTCTTGCTCCTCTTGAGTAGGAAGGCCAAATTCTTTTTTAACATCATACGGTATCCAGGACGATTGTCCGCCTTGACTGGGCAAAATGCCTTCGTTTACACCCGCTATAAGTACGCGATCAAAGTCAATCGTTCGCGTTTCCAAAACACCCAAAATTTGAAGCCCTTCAAGTGGTGCACCTACAAAATCAAGCTTTTGCCCTGCGCTTAATTGCGCATACAAACTGCGCAGTAGCGTAAATGTAATTTCCTCTTGTAACGCCTCCAATACTTCTTTTAGTTGATAAAATAAGGCGATGAACTTTTCAACCGCTACCCGATAAACTTCTGTTAACGATTGCGTTTGCTGTGGTGTGTAAAATGTGGGCAATAAAGCCAATACATCGTCAATCCATTGTTCTGGCGTGCGCGTTTCGCGGAACAACAGCGTTACCAATTCCGAAGCCGATGCTGGTGCTGTCTTGCGCATAAATGCCATACTCAAAAAACTTCGATGTTCTTTTTTTGCTTGATTCAATACGCTTGTACAAAATGTGGTGTCGTGCGCTGCAAACAATACACGCGTTTCGGGTAACGAAAGCAGTGTTTCTACATCTTTATAATAAAACCCTTTAGCTGTTTTGCGAATAGCCATTTTCATAAACGATGAAACAAACATCGCCAACGGATGTTGTTCTAATGGATATCCCATTGTTATGTTGAGTTGTTTAATATGCTCTGGCAAGGCATACAACAGTGGTAACAAAAGGGATTCGTCTGCAAGCACAACAGCGGTTTTTGACCAGTCATCAACTGAGTCGATTTCTGTCAATAAAGCACCCAATTGTTTGGCTTGACCAACCTGTTGCTGTACCTCAATAACACGAACATTTTTTGGCGCTTGAAAAGCTTGATGGGCTTGAGTAAATGGTTTTTCTGCATATGCGTTCCAGTTTTTTGCATACGTTCGAATAAACGCCCCTGCCTGATGGTATTCATTTTCGAGCATCTGCTTGTCTATATCCCAAAAAATTTGAGCGCGTTCCTGTGACAAAAGTTCTTGTACAAGCTGTGCTTCGCTTGGGCTTAGCGCGTTAAAGCCACAAAAAACAAACCGTGTGGTGTTTTTGTATTGTAGGTAATTTTCTAATAAGGTTGTGGCTAATCGGTAACAGCGTCCCGGTGTGGCAAGGCCTGTTTGTTCTAATCTGGAAGTAAACTCTTGATACATTTGAGGCAGCTGCTCCCAAAAGGCCGTATAGTTTTGAACGATTTTATCTTGATTTTCTCCCCACGAACGTATGTTATGTAACGATTTTAAGTAACTAAAAAACGACTCCCGGTTCAGCAAATACTGATCCATGGTGTTAAGGTCTTTTATCAATGGAGAAGACCATCCCAAAAAAGTTTCAAATGAGTCGGGTGTTTTGGAGGTGATTGTGGCGCAATAGCTTTGATAAAGCGTTTGTTGCTGCTGTAGTTCTGTTGCGGGCAACAGCGTGCTTATAGACGCTACAAAGTCGTCAATACTTACCATTTCGGGTAAAATAAGCGGCCCCTGTACAGCTTGAGCGATTTCTTTTTGCAAGAAAAGTCGGGCGCGGCGGTTGGGCAGTACAAAACAGAAATTTGCCCAATCTACATTTTGGGACAGGAGTTGTTGTACGACACTTCCAAGAAAAGAAATAGGCATAGCCTAAAATAAAAAAACGCGGTGAATTCACCGCGTTTTCTTATACTTTATTTTGTCTTGTTACTAGTTCACTACTATGAACTCTACACGACGGTTAATCGCACGACCTTCTTCAGTGTCGTTACTCGCTTTTGGCTTCGCCTCGCCAAAGGCTTTTGTGCTTAAACGATTTTCGTCAATCCCAAGGTTAACTAAGTAATCTTTGATTGATGAAGCTCGGTTGTTAGAAAGTGGGTTGTTGTACGATTCTTCACCTGTATTATCGGCATGCCCTTCAATGCTAATATTTGCATCATTGTTTGCTAACAATACTTTAAGAACTGTTGAAAGACGTTGAACGTCTTGTGAATCGATGTTGTACTTTTCTAAATCAAAGTTGATATCGTAATCACCTAACATAGAAAGTGGGAACTCTGGGCAGCCGTTGTTAGACGCTGGACCCGCTACTGCTGGACACTTATCGTCTTTGTCAGCAACGCTATCGCCGTCTGCATCTGGACAACCATTCATTGCTTTGCTACCTGCAGCATTTGGACATGCATCATCTGCATCTGTAATGCCGTCGCCGTCTGCATCTGGGCAACCGTTAAGTGCTGCAACACCTGCTACATTTGGACATGCATCATCGCCATCTTTAATACCATCGTTGTCAGCATCTGGACAACCATTAAGTGCAGCTAATCCAGCTGTTAATGGACAGTCGTCATCGCTATTTCTAATGCCATCGCCGTCATCATCTGGACAACCGTTTAAGCTTTCAACACCTGCTACTTCTGGACATGCGTCAACGCTATCTTTCACACCATCTCTGTCTGTGTCTCCGTCGCCAAAAGCGAATGAGAAGCCTGCCAAGTGTTGTAAGTGAGTGATTCCTCCTTCATCATTACCTAAAAGACCATCAAGTTCTGCTGAGTACATCTTATACGTAGTTTTCAATGTTAAAGCAAAGGCATCGCTAAACCAATAGTTTAAGCCAAGTCCTGCATAAGCAACAAAAAAATCGTCTGTATCGCTTGAGATTCCGCTAAGCCCGCCAGCAATACCTACACCCGCACGAAGCGAAGGGTCAAACTTTCCAAGGTCAGCAAGTTGGTTTGCAGCAAGCGATGTACCTAAATCTAAGCTGTAGTATAAATCGTCTTCACCAGATTCTCTATCTAAATTATTAAGTGTACCTGCTAAATCAACCGAAAAACCCCCTCCGATGTACCGAGAAACTTCAAGGTAAGAGAAATTTGAACTGAATTGTGTTTCGCCATCCTTCCCTTCAAGGTCAAGGTTTACGGCGTTAGTGCCCAAGGTAATACTCCAAGGGTTTGTATCGTTCTGTGCCATAACGCTAGTTGTAAAACTAACCAGCATAAGCATTATAAATAAATAATTTTTCATTTCTTGATTATAATTAGTGATGCGAAAATAATAAAAAAACGCGGCAGTTTCACCCCGTTTTATGTTATTACGCTTAAATCTGTTGTTATTTTACCACTTTTACTTCAACGCGACGGTTTACAGCGCGCCCTACTTTAGTAGGATTACTTGATTTTGTGATAAGGTATGAGTTGAAAAGGGTATTCACATGGTATTTCATAATAAGTAGATTAATTTGTTAAACCAAATGTATTAAACTTCTTTTAAAAAAAGAGGTGTTTTTATATAAATCAGGGCTTTTTGTTTAATTGTGAGTAGACTGTTTTGTAAGATAGTAGCGTATGCGTTTATTTGAGCCTCGTGCTTTTTATTGTAATTCCCTGTTTTGTAGTCTAATAAAAAAACATCATTGTTTTTTGTTATCACAAAACGGTCTGGGCGAACAACTTCTCCTGTTTCCGTAAGTAGCGGCCGCTCGCAATACACTTGGTGGGCTGGATCAAAAAAGTCCTTCAATTCCTTGTGATAAACAACTTCTTCAATCTGATTTTTTAATTCCTCGTATTTCTTATCACTTAATACTTCCTTTGCTTTCGACTGTTCTAAGGCGTGCACAAGGTCTTGTGGCACCTCAATATGTGCCATTATTTCGTGAAATAGTAGTCCGTACTGTACTTCTTCAGATTTTTTATGTGCCTGTGCGGTTGTGTTTGTCGTGTGTGATAAATTAAACTGCCAGGGAATTGTAACTGTCTTTCGTTGCGTGTCGGTTTTAGTTGGGCTTTTTCGCTCGCCAAACACAACATTTTTCTCCAATAACTCTGGAAACAATTGCGAAAAAACATCGGCTAAATTGTTCGGCATATTTGCTGTTTTCCCTTTTAAAGTCAGAACATGAAGCTCTTCTACCGGTCGTGTCATCCCTACATAAAGCGTGTTCAACGTATCCATTACCGCTTGTGAGTAATAGGTGTCATAGGTTTGTTTGGCGCCGTCACCCATGGTATTAAGTCTTTTGTTAACTGGGAGCAACATTTCTTCAAAGGGTGCGTAGGCATCTTTAGGCAGTGGGTACCATGCATAGGTCGTGGTTTTACTCATCCAAGCAGTATCTGAAAACGGTAGAATTACCACAGGAAACGCCAAGCCTTTTGCTTTGTGAATAGTCATAATTTGAACGGCATCTCTGTCTTCGGGTGGACGTACCATCCAACTTTCATTTTTTTGTTCCCAATGTGCCAATAACTCTGTAGTGGTCGCTTCTTTTTTTGTTTGGAGTTTGGCAACTTCATCCAAAAAGGCTTGTATGTGTGCCGTTAGCTTATCGTTTAACGAAAACGCCCAAACGGCATACTCTAAAGCAGCATAAAGCGTGAGCTGCTGAAAAACAGTAAAATCAAATTTTTCAGATGTACATTCCAAAAGCACAACAGCCAAAGGGCGGGCAAACTGTTGCTGCGTCCATGCATTTGGGTCTAGTTGTTGCAGCGCAAATCGTTCCAAAACGGCATATTGACTAATGCGGCTTTTAGGCGCTAATCGAAGTTTAACCAAATGCATTAAAAACTGTACTTCTTGGCTTTGCCCTACTAGTAATGCGTCGGACGAGGTGATCGGAATTGCTGCTGCTGTTAACGCGTTTGCAATTTGTATTGCCTGATCGTTTTTTCTAACCAATACGCAAATGTCCTTTTTCTGGAAGCCGTTGTTGATACAATCATTCACTTTTTCTAACACAGCCTGCTGATATGCAAGAACCTGCTCCTCTTTTATTTTTCCTTCAATCGTTTCAATTGTAATATACCCACCGCTTTGCGTATGAGCCAACTGGTTACACGAATCCGTATAAAGTTTTTGTTGGGCTTTTAGCGGTAAAAATTGTGCCGCTTTGTAGAAAAAAGTATTGTTAAACGAGACAATCGCTGCTCCGCTTCGGAAGTTTGTGGGCAAGTTTTCTACTTCAGGAGCTGTCGAAAAAGGGACTTCCTTGTTTGCCAGCTTCATAAACTGCTCAGGGTTTCCCCCTCTCCATCTATAAATAGACTGTTTTGCATCGCCAACAAGCACTAGCGACCCTTTGCGTTGGTCGTCTTCAAGTGCGTGTGAAAAAAGCGGATGTAAATTCGACCACTGTAATTCAGAAGTATCCTGAAATTCATCTACAAAAAAATGTTGATAGCGAACACCCAAACGTTCGTATATAAAAGGAGTTGGCGTATCTTTTATGTTGTCTGAAATCTGTTTATTAAAGAACCCCAGCAAGCGGCTGTTACGCTGATCTTGTAAGACGTTTACTTCTTGTCCAATGCGCTGCATTAAGGATAGCGGCACGATATTTTTACGGAGCAACTCCAAAAGTGAAACCTGCCGCCAGTAGTCGCTATATGATTGTAAAAACGCTACAATATCAGCTGTAATCGGATCTATTAGTGCTTGATGTTGTTTTGCGCCTGCTTTTATAAACTCGCCCTTTTCCATGCGTTTCTGCATGGTTATATTCAACGGATCTTTTCCCCACACGCCTTGTTGCACTGAGCGCAGTAATTTAGGTAACGTTTGCCGAGGAAATAACTCATCGTCTAAATTTGACTGCTGAAAAAAGGCCAAAATGGTGGTTGCTTTTTCCTTAAATGGATTTTTAATGGTGTTGATTTGATTGGCAATTTTCCTTTCAAATGCCGTAAACGCATCCATTGGCATCTTTGATAAAGTGGTCAAGGGTTGCATGTGGTTTTCATTGATAAACATTTGGGCAAC
>JAACDD010000069.1 GCA_009937085.1 Bacteroidota bacterium | reverse complement strand
TGTTACCATGCCGCAACCATGGCAAATGAAATTAAAGTAAAAGCCATTTGTACGCTTACAAATAGTGGATACACGGCTTACCAAATTTCGGCTTGGCGCCCTAGCGCATCTATTTTGGTGTTTACGTCAAACAAGCGAATTCTAGCACAACTCAACCTTATTTGGGGTGTAAAAGGGTATTTGTACGAAGGCAATGGCGACACAGACAGTACGGTTAGAGAAGTTAATGAAATTGCAAAGAAAAAAGGGTATGTCGTTGATGGCGACCACCTTATCAATTTAGTGGCCATGCCTGTGGCTGACCACGGCAAGGTGAATACGCTTCGCGTTTCTATGGCTTAAAACCGAAAGCGTAGCTGTTCCTCAAGCGGCTGTTGTTGTTTTTCGTTTTTGAAATTGGATAAGGATACACCCAACAAGCGAACGGAATCTTGTAGCTCCTCTTGGTACAGTAGTTTTTTGGCTTCCTCTAAAATAAGGCTCCCATCCGAAATATATAGCGGCAGTGTCTTGCTTCGCGTTCGTATGACAAAATCGGAGTATTTGATTTTAAGCGTTATTGTTTTTCCTGCTACTTTCTTTTTCCCCATGCGTTTTTGTAGTGCGGCTACAATCTCTGCCAAACGCGCTTCCATAAAAATTTCACTCGATAAGTTTTTGGAAAATGTACGCTCTGCGCCTACCGATTTCGCAATACGCGTAGGTTTTACTTCGCTGGTGTGAATCCCGCGTACCACATGATAATAGTACCCACCAGACTTGCCAAATGTTTCCGTCAACTCCTCTTTGGTTCGCTTTTTTAAATCTGCACCTGTATAAATTCCCAATCGGTACATTTTATCGGCCGTTACTTTTCCAATCCCATGGAATTTTCGAACATCCAACGCCTCCATAAACGAAAGTACTTCTTCGGGCGGTATGGTTTTTTGTCCATTAGGTTTGTTATAATCACTCGCAACTTTTGCCAAAAATTTATTGATGGATATACCCGCCGATGCGGTAAGCTTGGTTTTAGCAAAAATTTTTGCGCGAATATCAGCAGCTATTTGCGTTCCTGATACCATCCCCTTTTTGTTCTGGGTCACGTCCAAATAGGCTTCGTCTAGCGAAAGCGGCTCTACCAAGTCGGTGTATTCATAAAAAATCTCCCGAATTTGATTGGAAACCTCTTTGTAACGTGCGCCATTTGACGACACAAAAATCAGCTCTGGACATAATTTTTTGGCTTGCCTGCCCGACATGGCGCTACGCACCCCAAACGGTCGTGCTTCATAACTGGCTGCTGCTACAACACCGCGATCAGAACCTCCGCCAACAGCAATCGGTTTGCCACGCAGTTCAGGGTTGTCCAACTGCTCTACAGATGCAAAAAAAGCATCCATATCAATGTGTACAATTTTACGTATTGGAAAATCCACACGTAAAAATACAGGTTTGGCTGCGTTATTAGTACTTTTGATGCATGGAAACACAACGACAGAAAAAAATCAACGCGCTGCTGCAACAAGAAATCACGGCATTGTTGCAAGGAGCCATTCGCGCACAAGGCGTAAAAAACTTAGTGCTTTCGGTTTCCAAAGTCAGTATTACCGCTGACCTTAGCGTAGCAAAAGTGTATCTATCTATTTTTCCACACGATAAAGCCAAAGAAATTTTGGAAGGAATACGTGCAAATAAAAATGTGCTTAAGCACGATTTAGCACAACACCTCCGCAACGATTTGCGCAAAGTTCCAAACTTGTTGTTTTTCTTAGACGATTCGCTAGAATACATCGATGCTATTGAAAATTCGCTTACGCGAAAAAATGACCCCCTGAAAGAATAAGATGCGCTTTACTCGCTTACTGGCATGGCGCTACACCTTTGAACTGCGAAAAAAAGTAGCGGTCACCCTTATTAGTCGCTTTGCTGCTTTTGTGGTGGGAGTAGCCGTATTTGCTTTTTTTATTGTGCTTGCTGTTTTTGGTGGCTTGCGGCAGTTTGGCTTGGAGTTTACACACGCTTTTGACCCGGATATCTATATTGAATCTACTACAACTGAACTTTTTGATATAAACGAAAACACACTACAAGTCGTACATGAGCACGACGATGTTGAGGTGGTTTCGGCTACGCTTTCACAAGAAATGATGCTGCGGTTTAAAGACCACACTGCCTTTGCGAATGTTATTGGGGTTGATTCTTTGTTTAATACTGTTGTTTCTGGGAAAACCATGGCGGGCGGTTGGGTAACGCCTAACGCCTATGAACTCGTTTTGGGCATAGGTGTATTGTCGCAACTTGATGGCGCTGCCTATGACCACCCCGAAGGCGTTACGCTTTTGGTACCAAACCAAAAAAGCAAAAGCGTACTCAATCAACAGCCTTTTAGAGCGCAAACGGCCTTAGTGCGTGGGGTGTTTCAGCTTGGTGAATCCGTAGACGAAACGACAGCCTTTGCACCGCTACCTATGGTGCGTGAACTGTTGCGCATTGCTCCTGAAAAAGCCTCTGCTTTATACGTAAAGCTTGCCCCACAAGCCGACGACCAAGATGTGCAAGAAAGTCTTCAACAGGCCTTAGGCAGTAACTTCCGCGTACTGACCAAAACAGGACGAAACCCAGCCTTGTATAAAATGCTTCAAACCGAACGCGTTGCCGTTATTGGAATTCTCTCATTAGTAGTGTTGATTGCGTTGTTTAATGTGGTTGGTGCTATTATTATGACCGTGCTGGAAAAGAAAGAAAACATCAAAACGCTTTACAAACTGGGTGCGCCCGTGGCGCAGTTACAGCGTGTGTTTTTCACCCAAGGGATATTGCTTAGCGGCGTAGGTGGCGGTATTGGGTTTTTGGTGGCGTTTGTGTTGGTTGTGCTTCAAAAAACCATGCCTTTTATTCAAATTCCAGGGTCGTATTTGGCGTATCCTGTAGCCTTGGAGTGGTCTGCCTTTTGGACAGTACTCATCATTGTTGGAGGGTTAAGTACGTTGGTTTCTTGGCTAACCGCAAAAGTGGTTAAAAGCGTGGTTCGGGGTGGTTTTATCTGAATTTAAAATTAATGGGTAGCGCAAAAGGGACGCTTACTTTTTTTCCATTATAGGTTCCTGGCGTCCAATCAGGCATAAGGTTTACTACTCTTAATGCTTCCTTTTCTAAGTCGTGGTCTTCTGATTTTAGTACTCTTATTTTTTCCACTTTCCCGTTTTTGTTTACAACAAATCCCACCAATATTTTCCCTTGAATCTTTTCTTTTTTGGCGGTCTTTGGATACTTAAGATTTGCTTTAATAAACATATAAAGTAATTTATTGCCGCCTGGAAATTTCGGGACTGTCATAAAGGGAATATGAGGAATTTGGTTGCCCTCTTCATCGTATTGAACTCCGCTTATAAGCTGATGATTTCTTGTGCCGCCTTTTTTATCCTGAATGTACTCATCTCTTTGCTTAAGCTGTCCGTTTTCATAGTATGAAATGGCAATAATTGTCCGCGTGTCTTTATCTTCAAAAGAATACTCATAACTAACATCTGTTTCTAACTTTCCAGATTCATAAAATGATTTTACATTGCTTTTCCAGCCAAAATCATTGTATGTTGCGGTTGACTTGATCTTAGAGGATTCATAATACGCCTCTTTTAAAGAAATCTTTTCTTTTTTATAAATTCTTTTAATCTTTAGTTTCCCTGAAGAATAATACGTGAGGTGAGTGCCTACTTTGCCTTTAAAGTCCTTCTTTTTTGCATACCCAATGAATTTTGGTGTTCCCGACATATAAAACTGCTCCATTTTCCAAAGGTTATCCTCTGTTTTGGAAAGCTCCTTATAGTATGTTGCCTTCTTTTTCCTCGCTCTTTCTCCAAGTTCGTTGTAATATGTTTTTTTTTGAGCTAGGGAAAGCAATGAAAACATGAAAAAAAAGAGTAAGAAGTAAGGTTTCATATCGCAAGGATTTAATCCCTCCAAAAGAGCTACATATGAAATAGTAGGTTATCGATTGTAGAATACGTTTGGAGACTGTTTAGTGCTAAGTTAACAAAAAATCTAACTACACCCCAACCCCAAAGAGTTCTTCTATTTCATCGAGCACGGCAAACACATCTGCGGGGTCGTCTTCGGTAACAAGGCGTTGACGGTAGGGTTTAAAATCGGGAATGCCTTTAAAGTAGTTGGTATAGTGGCGGCGGGTTTCAAACACACCCAGTTTTTCGCCTTTCCAGTCAATGGACATTTGTAAGTGGCGGCGTGCCATGGTAGCGCGCTCCGCTAAGCTTGGTGGTTCGGCATGCGTGCCATATTTAAAAAAGTGTTTTACTTCGTTGAAAAACCAGGGGTTTCCAATACTAGCTCTACCAATCATCGCGCCATCAAGACCAAATTCATCGCGCATTTCTACTGCACGTTCGGGCGAGTTTACATCGCCATTTCCAAATACAGGAATATGCATTCTGGAATTATTTTTTACGTCAGCTATTTGCGTCCAATCGGCATCCCCTTTATACATCTGCGCACGAGTTCTGCCATGAATGGAAATCGCTTTTGCGCCTACGTCTTGCAGTCGCTCGGCAACCTCCACAATTTGAATACTGTCGTGGTCCCAGCCCAAACGTGTTTTTACCGTTATGGGTAAGTTCGTGCGCTTTACCATTTCTGCGGTCAAAGAAACCATCAGTGGAATATCTTTTAAAATCCCTGCGCCTGCGCCTTTGGACACCACTTTTTTTACAGGGCAGCCAAAATTAATATCAATAATATCCGGGTTTGTTTTTTCGACAATATCTATGGACTGCAACATGGAGTCGAGGTTTGCACCAAAAATTTGAATACCCACAGGGCGTTCTGCCTCATAAATATCCAATTTCATAACGCTTTTGGCGGCGTCACGAATTAGTCCTTCGCTCGATATAAATTCGGTATAGACCACATCAGCCCCTTGTTCTTTACAAAGTGCTCTAAATGGCGGGTCGCTGACATCCTCCATAGGTGCCAATAATAGTGGAAATTCGCCTAGTGCTATGTCGCCAATCTTTACCATCAGGGTGCAAAAGTTGTTTGAATTCCTTCCGAAATTTCAGTGTCCCAAAACTGCATCATTTTTCCGTTTTTAACCCAATACACCCGCGGCGGTGCGCTTCCAATCAAATCAAAAAACGTATTTACATCTATCATTTGATAGGGGTAATCGGAGTTTGTGATGCTATTAAATTGAGCAACGGTGGTATCGCCTTCTTCAAAAAACAGCGCAACTATTTGGGGTAGTGCTGCGCCAGCGCGTTGGAGTTCCGCCAATTCTTGTGCTGCCTCTTGGCAATGCTCGCAGCTTAAATTAAGCACCGCTACCAAGTAGTTTCCTGTGGCAAAATCGATTTCTGACGTGTTCTCAAAAGCAGGGAGTTTAGACACTACTTCATCGGGTTCGGTTTGTATGGGCCATATCAACACCGCAGCAGCAAATAGCGCAGGAAGCAACGCCCATGTAAGCCATGATTTTTTTCCAAACTTATATCTATAGCGCAACAGAAATCCGTTTACGACCAAAAGAATGGCGTTTTTTCCGAGCGATGCCAAAGGGGTCATGCTAATCATTTCACCAAAACATCCGCAGTTGCTTGTGTCGCCGAGGAAAACCAAATACCCCAAATGGAGCGAAAAAGTGACCAATAGCCAAAAACTAAATCGCAGCAAAAAGCGTGAATAATATGGAAGCAAGAGGCCTAATCCAAGCCAGATTTCAAGCGCAATAATGGCACGTGTTGCCCATGCACCAATCAAACGATTGGGCACCAAGCCTTGTTGCTCCAATAGGATTTCAAAAAACCCAGGGGCAATGGCTTTGGTGTAGGCCGAAAACAAAAAGGTGGCCGCCAAAAAAAACTGTAATATGGTACGTAAATGAGCCATGATTCCTAATGCAAAAGTAACTTTTCTTTGGCACTTTAGCTGCCTCTAGGCTTGCATGGTGTATCTTTGTTGGCTAAGGCCTTTGTTCACCATGAATCATATTCGAAATTTCTGCATTATCGCGCACATCGACCACGGCAAAAGTACGCTTGCCGATAGGCTGCTTGATGCCACAGGTGCCGTAACAGATAGAGAAAAACAAGATCAGTTGTTGGACAACATGGATTTGGAGCGCGAACGCGGCATTACCATTAAGTCGCACGCCATTCAAATGGATTTTGAACTTGACGGAGAGTCTTATGTGTTTAATTTGATTGACACGCCTGGCCACGTTGATTTTTCGTACGAAGTATCCCGTTCTATTGCCGCTTGCGAGGGCGCGCTTTTGGTTGTTGATGCTGCACAAAGTATTCAGGCGCAAACCATTTCTAATCTTTATTTGGCGCTCGAAAACGACTTGGAAATTATTCCTGTGCTCAACAAAGTAGATTTGCCTTCAGCGAATCCTGAAGAAGTTACAGACGATATTGTGGATTTGTTGGGCTGTGATGCCGATGAAGTTATTCATGCTTCTGCCAAAACAGGATTAGGAATTGATGATTTACTTCGTGCCATTGTATCGCGCGTGCCTGCGCCCAAAGGCGATGTGAATGCACCACTTCAAGCTCTTATTTTCGATTCTGTTTACAATCCGTTTCGTGGAGTAGAAACCTATTTCCGTATCCTTAATGGAAAAATCAGCAAAGGCGAACAGGTGCAGTTTATGGCAACTCAAAAAAATTATTTCGCTGATGAGATTGGCGCGTTAAAGCTGAAACAAGAGCCCCGTAAGCAAATGCTTGCCGGCGATGTTGGCTATCTTATTACGGGTGTAAAAGAAGCCAAAGAGGTAAAGGTGGGCGATACAATTACTTCACTAGCAAAACCCACTGAAGGAGCAATTGAAGGTTTTGAAGAAGTAAAACCAATGGTTTTTGCAGGGATTTACCCAGTAGATACCGAAGATTACGAAGAGTTGCGCGCCTCTATGGAAAAATTGCAACTTAACGACGCCTCCTTGGTGTTTGCCCCTGAAAGTTCGGCGGCGCTTGGTTTCGGTTTCCGTTGCGGGTTTTTGGGCATGTTGCACTTAGAAATTATTCAAGAACGTTTGGAGCGAGAGTTTAATATGACCGTGATTACTACGGTACCTAACGTATCGTATCACGCCTACACCAGGAAAAATCCAAACGAGATTTTAACTGTTAATAATCCTTCGGATTTGCCAGATCCTTCTGTTGTAGATCGTGTAGAAGAACCATTTATTAAGGCAACTATTATTACCAAATCGGATTTTGTAGGAAATGTGATGAGTTTGTGTATCGAAAAGCGCGGCATCATTACCAATCAGACCTATCTAACAACAGAGCGTGTAGAGTTGTTGTTTGATTTACCCTTAGCAGAAATTGTCTTCGATTTTTATGATCGATTAAAATCTGTTTCTAAAGGATATGCTTCTTTTGATTACAGTCCTATAGGGATGCGCCAATCGAAATTAGTCCGTGTAGATGTATTGCTTAACGGCAGTTCCGTAGATGCGCTTTCGGCGCTTGTACACACAGACAATGCTTACGGATTAGGTAAAAAAATCTGCGAAAAGCTTCAAAAAATGATTCCGCGTCAGCAGTTTGATATCCCAATTCAAGCGGCTATTGGTGCGAAAATTATTGCTCGCGAAACAGTAAAAGCCGTTCGGAAAGATGTTACTGCAAAATGTTACGGAGGTGACATCAGCCGAAAACGAAAACTCTTGGAGCGCCAGAAAAAGGGGAAAAAGAAAATGCGCCAAATTGGAAATGTAGAAATTCCACAGCAAGCTTTTATGGCCGTGCTCAAGCTTAACGAGTAGGCTTGGCGTTTGTATAATACCAACTTTTTGCTATATTTTAGCGTATGCACAAAAACGAGTATAACACGATTGTTGTTGGTGTAGCGTTTTCTCCGAATTTGAAGGCCAATGTTTTCGAGGCGCTTCGTATGAGTGTTTTGTTTGATGCTTCATTGGTGATGGTGCATGTAGGTGAAAAAACCAAAAAAAAAGAAGCTGCGCTTAGGAAAATCATCTCCTCTTTTCCAGAATCCCTTCCAAAATATGACGTGCTGTGGAAAGTTGGCCAACCTGCTGAAGTATTGCTAAACGCCTGCGAGGATGAACATGCAGATTTACTTATTTTGGGAGCGCTTCAACGCGAAGGGTTGTTAAAATATTATATTGGATCAGTGGCGCGAAAGCTCACGCGAAAATGCCCATGCGATGTATTACTGCTTATAAAGCCTTCGGTAGAGCGCAAACCTTGTTCCTATGCCGTTGTAAATGGTTTGGCGCATGAAAAAACAGAAGCCGCCATTTCACGTGCGTTTTACGTCCTACACGCGCTTGGTGCTAGTCGCCTTACAGTTGTAGAAGAAATTTCTGAAGATGCAGTCGCGGTTAAAGTTGATGACGACCGTGGGTTAAGAAAGTCCAATATTGTAAAAGAGCGTATCAAATTACGTGAAGATTCGCGTGTCAAGAAAATATTAAGCCAAATTCCCAAAACGTTCATAGAAGCTGTAGGCCATGATGTTCAGCCTATTTTTGGTCGAAGGGGATATTCCATCGGACATTTTGCTCGCGTTAAACGTGCCGATTTATTGGTAATGAACGCCCCGCAAAAACACACGCTTTGGGATCGTGTTTTTCCCCACGACCTAGAGTATATTTTATCCGATTTACCCACAGATGTTTTAATTGTGCGCTAATGGCTAAAGCATCAATATTTACTGGACTTCGAAGCAATATTTTTGCTGGATTTGTGGTTTCGCTTATTGCCTTGCCTTTGGCGCTTGGTTTGGCGGTGGCTTCTGGGTTTCCTATGGTTGCGGGCGTTGTTACTGCGGTTGTGGGGGGGGTACTTGTTTCCATTTTTGGTGGTTCTTATGTAACCATTACAGGCCCAGGTTATGGTTTGGTGGTTGTACTCCTTAGTGCTGTTGCTGTTTTGGGTGAAGGTGACATACAGGCGGGCTATTTGTATGCGCTGTCGGCAGTTATTCTTTCGGGTGGTTTGCTTTTACTTTTTGGTTTTTTGCGTTTTGGCGCATTAAGCGATTTTTTTCCTGCTTCCGCAATACAGGGAATGTTATCGGCTATTGGTGTAACGCTATTGGTAAAGCAGTTTTATGTGATGCTAGGCGATATGAAAACGAAAGGCACTGTTGTAGAGCTTTTAGCGGGTATTCCAGAATTAATAAAATCTTTAGCATTTGCTCCTTCGGGGCAACTTTATGCTGTAGGTATTGGTGTAGTCAGCTTGTCGATTATGCTTTTTTACAGCAAAATAACCAATCGCTTTTTTAGGCTTATTCCTGCGCCAATGTGGGTTATTCTTTTGGCACTTGGCTTTGACGCATACTTTTCCGTTGTTGGTGGGGAAAACCCTATTAGCAAAAAACTACTTATTTCGTTGCCCAGTGATATGCTGACGTCTGTACCAACCCCAAACTTTTCGAAATGGAAAGAGCCTGTTTTTTGGGGAATTGTATTATCTATTACGTTAGTTTCAAGTATCGAATCGTTGTTAAGCATAAAGGCGGTAGATAAGCTCGATCCCGAGAAACGCCGGTCAAACATCAACAAAGACATGAGGGCGCTGGGAATTGCTACAATTGTAAGCGGGTTTTTGGGGGGAATGAACGTGGGTACCGTAATTTCAAGAAGTTCGGTTAATGTAAACAACCAAGCAACTAATCGCTCTTCAAACTTTTTCCACGCCATTTTTCTTTTGTTGTTTGTCATTGTTTTTCAAAACCAATTGGGTAGAATTCCGTTTACTGCTTTGGCGGCCATTTTAGTGTACACAGGATACAAGCTCGCCGCTCCTGCCATTTTTGTACGTATGTATCGCATTGGAAAAGAGCAGCTGTTTATTTTTATAACAACACTTATCGCTACGCTGCTTACAGATTTGATTTCGGGAATTTTAATTGGATTGCTTGCCACATTTTTGATACACGTGGTGCTCAATAAGGCGTTTTGGTTGTTTTCGCGAAACCTGCTCAAACCCAATGTGTTGATGTACAAAGAAGCCGAAACGCAAAGCTATTACGTCGGTGTAATTCACTTTTGTACATTTTTGAATTTTTATAAGCTCAAGGCCAAGTTGGATATGATTCCGCAGACAGATAAGGTTGTGGTTGATTTCTCGTTGTGTTCTTTTGTAGATCATACCGTTCAGGAAAGTCTTCATAATTACGAGGAGCTTTTTGTGCGCAAAGGCGGTGTAGTTGAAATTATAGGGTTAGATGTACATGAAACTGATTCAAGCCATCCTTTTGCTGTGCGTACGTTACGCCCCGTGCAAGGGTTGCGTGTTTTTGGTGGTGGTAAAACAAAACGGCAGCAGCGACTAGAAGCTTTGGCGGAACAACAAGGTTGGTCTTACCAGGCTTCGCCAAAAACCCAAAAACACTTGCTTCGGGAGCACTTGGGGTATGAAACCATTTCTGTTGAGCGCATGTTTAATCAGTTATCAAGTCCAAACAAAGCGCTTGCTTTATTTGATGTGAAATATAGCGAAGGAGTATTTATTGC
>JAACDD010000068.1 GCA_009937085.1 Bacteroidota bacterium | reverse complement strand
GCAATGACGCAAGTGTCTCGCGACCATGAAGAAATAGATGTTACTTCGGAAGAAGCAGATATGTGGCAAGCATTTGATCGCTCTATTGGACATCATTTTAACCTGTCTATTGATCTAAATGCATGTACAGGTTGTGGTGCTTGTGTGATAGCGTGTCATGCCGAAAACAACGTGCCTGTAGTAGGTAAACGTGAGATTCGTAAATCCCGTGATATGCACTGGTTACGTATTGACCGTTACTACTCATCTGAAGAAACGTTTGAAGCAGATTTAGAAAAGGTAGATAACATTAGTGGTTTAAGTGAATCGCTTTCCACTTTTGGAAAAATGGAAGATCCTTCTGCAAATCCGCAGGTAACGTTCCAACCCGTAATGTGTCAACATTGTAATCATGCACCTTGCGAAACAGTTTGTCCTGTTGCAGCAAGTTCACACGGACGCCAAGGACAAAACCACATGGCATATAACCGTTGTGTGGGAACACGTTATTGTGCGAATAACTGTCCGTACAAAGTGCGTCGCTTTAACTGGTTCTTGTACAACCAAAATGATGAATTTGATTACCACATGAACGACGATTTAGGCCGTATGGTATTGAATCCAGATGTGGTGGTGCGCTCTAGAGGTGTGATGGAAAAATGTTCGTTGTGTATTCAAATGACACAAAAAACAATTCTTGACGCAAAACTTGAAGGACGTGAAATTAAAGACGGCGAATTCCAAACCGCTTGCTCTAACGCCTGTGGAACCGGAGCACTTGCCTTTGGTGATATCAACGATAAGGAAAGTGAAGTGAAGCACCTTAAAGAAGACGAACGTATGTACCACCTTTTAGAGAGTGTAGGTACCGAGCCCAATGTTATGTACCAAGTAAAGGTTAGAAATACTTAAGAAACGATTTATGGCAAGTCACTACGAAGCACCTATTAGAAAGCCCTTAGTTACAGGGAATAAATCGTATCATGACGTTACGATTGATATTGCTGCGCCGGTTGAAAATCCACCAAATAAGCTGTGGTTTATCGCTTTTGCTATTGCACTTACTGCATTTTTGTGGGGATTAGGTTGTATCATCTATACCGTTTCAACAGGAATCGGTGTTTGGGGATTAAATAAAACTGTCGGCTGGGCATGGGACATTACCAACTTTGTATGGTGGGTAGGAATCGGACACGCAGGAACGTTAATTTCCGCGGTACTATTATTATTTCGTCAAAAATGGCGTATGGCCATTAACCGCTCTGCGGAGGCGATGACTATTTTTTCGGTGATCCAAGCGGGATTATTTCCTATTATTCACATGGGACGTCCTTGGTTGGCGTATTGGGTACTGCCTATTCCAAACCAATTTGGTTCGCTGTGGGTAAACTTTAACTCGCCACTACTTTGGGATGTATTTGCAATTTCAACGTATTTATCTGTATCGCTCGTATTTTGGTGGACGGGACTTCTTCCTGATTTCGCTATGATTCGCGATAGAGCCATTAAACCATTTCAAAAGAAAATTTACGGTCTATTGAGTTTTGGTTGGAGTGGACGCGCCAAAGATTGGCAACGCTTCGAGGAAGTTTCATTGGTATTGGCAGGTTTAGCAACTCCCTTGGTACTTTCTGTACACACTATTGTATCGTTTGACTTTGCTACTTCGGTTATTCCAGGTTGGCACACCACTATTTTCCCTCCATACTTTGTTGCGGGAGCAATTTTCTCTGGTTTTGCCATGGTAAACACGCTGCTTATAATTATGCGTAAGGTTTCTCGATTGGAAAATTACATCACGTTACAGCATATTGAATTGATGAACATCGTTATCATGATTACCGGTTCTATTGTTGGGGTCGCCTACATTACGGAGCTTTTCATCGCCTGGTATTCAGGAGTAGAATACGAACAATACGCTTTCCTAAACCGTGCTACTGGACCTTACTGGTGGGCATATTGGGCCATGATGACCTGTAACGTTTTCTCACCACAGTTGATGTGGTTTAAAAAACTAAGAACAAGTATTATGTTCTCATTTATCATTTCGATTGTGGTAAATATTGGAATGTGGTTTGAGCGATTTGTGATTATCGTAACCTCACTACACCGCGATTATTTACCTTCTTCTTGGACGATGTTCTCGCCAACATTTGTAGATATTGGAATTTTTATTGGAACGATTGGATTCTTCTTCGTGTTGTTCTTGCTTTACGCACGTACCTTCCCTGTAATTGCACAGGCTGAAGTTAAATCGATTTTGAAAGCATCGGGAGATAAATACAAAAACACCCATAGCCATGAGTAGTAAATTAGTACATGCCGTTTATGACGATGATGATACGCTTTTACATGCTGTAAAAGATGTAAAAAAAGCGGATTATCGTATCGAAGAGGTTTTCACGCCGTTTCCTGTACACGGGCTGGATCACGCCATGGGATTAGCGGGCACGCGTATTGCCGTTATGGCTTTTATGTACGGAATCTTAGGATTTTCAGTTGCCATTACCATGATTAACTATATCATGATTGAGGATTGGCCACAAAATATTGGTGGAAAGCCAAGCTTTTCTTTTTTGGAAAACTTACCTGCTTTTGTCCCTGTTATATTTGAAATGACTGTGTTTTTTGCGGCACACCTTATGGTGATTACATTTTATTTACGTAGCCGACTGTGGCCGTTCAAAAAAGCAGAAAATCCAATGCCGGAAACTACAGACGATAAATTCTTAATGCAAGTTGCCCTTGAAGGTGATGAGAAAAAATTAATGAGTCTGTTAAAAAAATCAGGCGCGATAGATGTTAGTATTCACGAAACCGAACACGCATGAAAAATATAATTCTTTTGTTTGTATTGAGTTCGCTATTGTTGGTGTCATGTTTTGATGCATCAAAACCCAACTACCAATACTTCCCTAATATGTACGAATCTGTAGGGTATAAAACCTATGGAGAGTCAGATATTTTTTATCAGGGTTCTGTTGCGATGAAACCTGCTCCAGGATCTGTTGCTCGCGGTTGGGCTCCCTATGATTTCCCCGACACGAATGACGGCTATGAGGATGCAAAAGCCAATCTTGTTTCTCCACTTGAGCTAACAGATGCGCACCGTGCCGAAGGTAAAGAACTCTATGGCATTTATTGTGCTGTGTGCCACGGGGATAAGGGAAACGGTCAAGGTATTTTGATGACACGTGAAAAGTTTTTGGGAATTCCAAGCTATGCCGATAGGGATATCACAGGAGGAAGTATTTACCATGTATTGATGTATGGTAAAAATGCGATGGGCTCGCACGCTGGGCAGGTAAATGCTACCGAGCGCTGGCAAATTGCCCAACATGTATTGTATTTACGTAACGAATTGACAAAATAATTGGCCATGTATACCTTTGCTCAACGACTAAAAATTACTGCCTTTGTTCTTATGGGGCTTGGCTTTATTGGGTTAGCTATTGGTTTTGCTAGCGCACCTTCTACGGTAGCTGAAGCACAGGCCATGGTTGCCGATGCACACGGCGGACACGGCGATGCACACGGAAGCGAACACAACACTCACGATGCTCACGTTGCGGATACTCATAGTGAAGAAAAGAATCACGATGCACATGCTGTAACTGATGCTCATGATCAACATCACGGGGATGAGCATGCAGATGATGCACATGCAGATGACGCACATGCAGATGATCACCACGGGGAACATTTGCTTCATCAATTACAAAACAAACCTTGGGCGGCGCTTTATGTTGCAGCGTTCTTTTTCTTTATGATTGCGCTTGGAACATTAATGTTTTATGCCATTCAACGTGCTGCACAGGCAGGCTGGCCTATTTTACTCTTCCGTGTAATGGAAGGAATTACAGCCTATTTGGTGCCTGGCTCTATTATTATTTATGTGTTTTTAGTGCTTACCGGACTTCACGCAAACCACCTTTTTGTTTGGATGGATGCTGAAACCGTAGCACACGATGAAATTATTCAAGGCAAAGTAGGGTATTTAAATGTTCCGTTCTTCCTTATTCGCGCAGCTATTTACCTTTTAGGATGGAATGCATATCGCTATTTTTCTAGAAAGTTTTCATTGGCACAAGATGCTGCATCAGCTGGCGATATAAGCAATCACAAAAAGAACTTCCGTATTTCAGCTGTGTTCTTGGTATTCTTCTTTGTAACCGAATCCATGATGTCTTGGGACTGGATTATGTCATTAGACCCACACTGGTTTAGTACATTGTTTGGTTGGTATGTTCTGGCAAGCATGTTGGTTACTGCTGTTACGGTTATTGCCTTAGTTACCATCTACCTAAAATCAAAAGGCTTTTTACCTAAAGTAAACCACAGTCACTTGCATGATTTAGCAAAGTTTATGTTTGGGCTTAGCGTGTTTTGGACGTATTTGTGGTTTTCACAGTTTATGTTGATTTGGTATTCCAACATTCCAGAGGAAGTAACGTATTTCCTTACACGAATTGATGATTATAACTTACCGTTTTTTGGTATGGTTGTAATGAATTTTGTTTTCCCACTGCTTATTTTAATGAGTAGTGATTATAAACGCTCCAATTGGATTATCGTAATGGCAGGTATTATTATTGTACTTGGACATTACATTGATATCTTCAATATGATTATGCCTGCTACTGTTGGTGACCAATGGTTTATCGGTTGGGCTGAAATAGGTGGATTCCTATTTTTTGCTGGACTGTTTATCTATGTGGTTTTCCGTGCGCTTACCAAAGTGCCATTAGAAGCAAGCGGCGATCCATATGTTGGAGAGAGTGAACGATTTGTATATTAATAGAACAAGTAGATGACTGCAGTTATTCTTTTCGCGATTTTGGTTTTAGTAGGTGTTGCTATATGGCAAATCACCAAGATTTTTGAGCTTTCACAGTTTCGTCAAACCAAAGACGATTCACAAGTTGCTAACGACCAAGACAACCACCGTAACGGACAGTTAATGTTCGCTTTTTTGGTGTTCATTTATTTGATTACAATATATTCATTTTGGGCGTTTGGCGATGTATTACTCCCCGACGCGGCTTCTGAACACGGGCAAGATATTGACCGCTTGATGTGGATTTCGTTTGCGCTTATCTTTTTTGTGCAAACCCTCACGCAAGCATTACTTCACTATTTCTCATGGAAATACCGTGGACGTAAAGGACAAAAGGCCTTATTCTATGCTGATAACGATAAGCTCGAATTTATTTGGACCATTATCCCTGTTATTACACTGGCGGGACTCATTATGTATGGATTATTCACTTGGACTGCCATCATGAATATCGAAGAAAATGACGAAGCATTGGTCGTAGAGCTTTACGCTCAACAGTTTAACTGGAAGGCACGTTACGCAGGTAATGACGGCGTTTTGGGCGATGCCAACGTACGCTTTTTACAAGATTACGATGGGCTCAATTTGGTTGGAATTGACGCTTCTGATCCAAATGGATTGGACGACGTTGTCGTGCAAGAATTGCACTTGCCAAAAGGACGTCAGGTGATTTTTAAAATGCGTTCGCAGGACGTACTGCATTCTGCATATATGCCACACTTTAGAGCTCAGATGAACTGTGTTCCGGGCATGATTACCGAATTTTCGTTTACACCCACAACGACTACTGAAGAAATGCGCCTAACCCCCGATATGGCAGCTAAGGTTGAGAAAATCAATAAAATACGATACGAAAACAGTAAGGCTTTAATCGCCGACGGAGATGTAGCACTTGATGCGTATCAATTTGATTATTTGTTACTTTGCAATAAAATTTGTGGTGCATCGCATTACAATATGCAAATGAAAATTGTAGTAGAAGAAGAAAAAGATTTTAACAAATGGCTGGCTCAGCAAACTACTTTTGCGCAGACCATCCAACAGTAAAAAGATAACTATGGGAGCAGATCACGCACATCACAAAGAAACGTTTATTACCAAGTACATCTTTAGTCAAGACCATAAGATGATTGCAAAGCAATACCTTATCACTGGCTTGATAATGGGTATTATTGGGATTGCTATGTCACTTTTGTTTCGTTTGCAATTGGCATGGCCAGAAAAATCATTTTGGGTTTTTGAAACCTTTTTAGGAAAATGGGCACCAGAAGGCGTTATGGATCCAAACGTCTATTTAGCTTTGGTAACCATTCACGGGACACTAATGGTGTTTTTTGTACTTACAGCAGGACTAAGTGGTACGTTTAGTAACTTACTTATTCCATTGCAGATTGGTGCACGTGATATGGCATCTGGATTGTTAAACATGATTTCATACTGGTTATTTTTTCTTTCATCAGTTATCATGATTGCATCGCTTTTTGTGGAGTCAGGACCAGCTGCTGCAGGTTGGACAATTTATCCTCCCCTTAGTGCACTACCACAAGCACAACCCGGTTCTGGACTTGGAATGACGCTTTGGTTGGTATCTATGGCTATTTTTATTGCTTCATCATTACTTGGATCGTTGAATTATATCGTAACGGTTATCAATTTGCGCACCAAGGGAATGTCTATGACACGACTTCCACTCACGATTTGGGCGTTCTTCGTAACGGCAATTATTGGTGTGGTTTCATTCCCTGTATTGCTTTCAGCGGCATTGATGCTCATTATGGATAGAAGTTTTGGAACATCATTCTTCTTATCAGATATTTTTATTCAAGGCGAGGTGCTTCACTACCAAGGAGGTTCACCCGTTCTATACGAACACTTATTTTGGTTTTTAGGCCATCCAGAAGTATATATTGTATTACTGCCTGCGTTGGGAATCACTTCTGAGGTATTAGCAACTAATGCACGTAAGCCTATTTTCGGATACCGTGCCATGGTGGCATCTATTTTGGCAATTGCCTTTTTATCCACTATTGTTTGGGGGCACCATATGTTCATTTCGGGAATGAATCCATTCTTAGGTTCAGTATTTACGTTTACGACGCTATTGATTGCGATTCCGTCTGCGGTAAAAGCATTTAATTACATAACCACGCTGTGGAAAGGTAACCTCCAAATGAACCCAGGTATGTTGTTCTCCATTGGGTTGGTTTCTACCTTTATTTCGGGTGGTTTAACAGGAATTATTTTAGGAGATAGTACCTTAGATATTAACGTACACGATACGTATTTTGTAGTAGCACACTTCCATTTAGTGATGGGAATTTCGGCACTTTACGGATTATTCGCGGGTGTTTATCATTGGTTCCCAAAGATGTTTGGTAGAATGATGAATAAAAATCTAGGATATGTACACTTTTGGGTAACAGCAATTTGTGCCTATGGTGTATTTTTCCCCATGCACTTTATTGGTATGGCAGGTTTACCGAGACGTTACTATTCAAATACAGCTTTCCCATACTTTGACGACCTTGCTAACATCAACGTAATTATCACCATTTTCGCTCTTATTGCAGGGGCTGCGCAGTTGGTGTTCTTATACAACTTTATCGCTAGTATTTTCTATGGTAAGAAGGCAGTTCAGAACCCGTGGAAGTCGAACACACTTGAATGGACAACTCCTGTAGAACACATACACGGAAACTGGCCAGGTGAAATTCCTCATGTAGAACGCTGGGCATACGATTATTCTAAGCCGGGGCACGACGAGGATTTTATCCCACAAAACGTTCCTTTAGCCGAAGGCGAAGAAGAACTTCAACATTAAACGAAAGCCCCGTTAAGGGGCTTTTTTGTTTTCCGTATCTTTGGATAGATGAATGAACATCTAGATCCAACCGGAGAACACCTTAATCACGAAGAGCATGACATTGATCGTGCTTTGCGTCCGCTTCGTTTTGACGATTTTAGCGGACAGCCACAGGTCCTAGAAAACCTCGAGATTTTTGTCGCTGCTGCCAACCAGCGCGAAGAACCCCTTGACCACACCCTTTTGCACGGCCCTCCCGGATTAGGCAAAACTACATTGGCGCATATTCTCGCACATGAACTCGACGTTAGTCTAAAACTCACTTCAGGGCCTGTATTAGACAAACCCGGTGATTTAGCAGGACTACTCACAAACCTTCAACCTAGAGATGTACTGTTTATTGATGAAATACATCGACTAAGCCCCATTGTGGAAGAGTATTTGTATTCTGCCATGGAAGATTACCGCATTGATATTATGATTGAAACAGGACCCAATGCGCGTTCTGTTCAAATCGAATTAAGTCCGTTTACATTAATTGGCGCTACCACACGCTCGGGATTACTCACCGCACCCATGCGTGCGCGTTTTGGCATCAACAGTAGGCTGGAGTATTATTCTACAGAAGTGTTGGCAGGAATTGTAACCCGTAGTGCAGCCATCCTAAACATACCTATTGAAAATAAGGCCGCTATTGAAATCGCCAGTAGAAGTCGTGGTACGCCACGAATTGCCAATGCGTTGTTACGCCGTGTTCGGGATTTTGCGCAAATCAAAGGAAACGGAACGATAGATTCATCCATTACGCAAATTGGACTTAAAGCATTAAATGTTGATGTGAATGGTCTAGACGAAATGGATAACAAAATCCTAACCACGTTGATAGATAAATTTAAGGGCGGACCTGTTGGTATTAATACACTAGCTACTGCGGTTTCCGAAAATGGTGAAACGATTGAAGAAGTCTATGAACCGTTTTTGATACAGGAAGGCTTTTTGGTGCGTACACCCCGGGGCAGAGAAGTAACCGAAAAGGCATATCAACACCTAAACAGAACGATGCCGAATACGCAAAAAGGATTATTTTGAACCTTGCTGCGCGTCATGCTGCTATCGTAAAGCAAATTGCCGAACGCCTTGGGTTTATGGCCTGTGGGGTTTCTAAAGCTACTTTTTTGGAAGAAGAAGCACCTCGTTTAGAATCTTGGCTTTCCCAAAATCACCATGGTGAAATGGGCTATATGGCACGTAATTTTGATAAACGCTTAGACCCACGAAAGCTTGTGCCGGGTGCAAAAAGTGTGGTGTCGCTCTTATACAATTATTTTCCAGACACATCACAAACGGACAAAGACGCACCAAAACTTGCACGCTATGCGTATGGTAAAGATTACCACCGTGTTATTAAGGACAAACTTTTTGAATTTATGCATGAAATTCAAACTGAAATTGGCGCTGTAGAAGGACGCGTTTTTGTAGATTCTGCGCCTGTTTTAGAAAAAGCGTGGGCTGCCAAAAGCGGTTTGGGCTGGGTTGGTAAAAACACCAATTTGATCCGAAAGCAAAACGGCTCCTATTTTTTTATTGCGGAGCTTATTATCGATTTAGAACTTACCCCCGATGGCACAGTTACAGACCATTGCGGTTCGTGCACCGCTTGCTTAGACGCTTGCCCTACAGATGCATTTGTAGCTCCCTATAAGTTAGATGCCAGTAAGTGCATTTCGTATTTTACCATTGAACTAAAAGATGCTATTCCAGCGGAAGTAAAGGGGCAATTTGACAATTGGGCATTTGGCTGTGATATATGCCAAGAAGTTTGTCCATGGAATCGGTTTGCTACACCACATAACGAGCCTGAGTTTGAGCCCAGTTCTGAACTCATGCAACTCTCTAAAAATGACTGGAATGAAATTACAGAAGAGCTCTATAATAGGTTGTTTGAAGCCAGTGCTGTGGAGCGTACAAGTTTTGCAGGGTTAAAACGCAATTTGGAGTTTTTAAAATAACAAGAATTCAATACCTTTCAAACTTCAAAAACATGACATATGAGTCGACAAAGCAAACGGCGCGAGGCATTAGTGTATCACGCGAAGCCAAAACCGGGAAAGCTTGAAGTAAACCCAAGTAAACCATATACAACCCAACGTGATTTATCTTTAGCCTACTCACCAGGAGTAGCCGAACCTTGTTTGGAGATAGAAAAAGCCACCGAGAACGTATACAAATACACCAACAAAGCCAATTTGGTTGCCGTAATTTCTAACGGAACAGCGGTACTTGGACTGGGTGATATAGGCCCTGAGGCGTCCAAACCTGTAATGGAAGGAAAAGGATTGCTGTTTAAAATTTTTGCAGGCATTGACGTTTTTGATATTGAAGTAGACACTAAAGATGTTGATGCATTTGTTGAAACGGTAAAAAATATTGCACCCACTTTTGGGGGAATAAATTTGGAGGATATCAAAGCGCCAGAGGCGTTTGAAATTGAACGCCGCTTGGTGGAAGAACTCGATATTCCTGTCATGCACGACGACCAACACGGTACCGCAATCATTTCTGGTGCGGCATTACTCAATGCTGTTGAGTTGGCAAACAAAGAGATGAGCTCCATTAAAATGGTTATTAGTGGTGCAGGCGCAGCTGCGATTTCCTGTGCAAGGCTATATCGCGCTTTGGGCGTATTGCCTCAAAATATGATGATGACCGACAGCAAAGGAATCATTAGAGCTGACAGAGAAAATTTGACTGCTCAAAAGAAAGAATTTGCCACTTCAATAGATGTGCATACACTTGAGGACGCCTTACACAATGCCGATGTTTTTATTGGACTTTCGAAGGCGAATATTATGACAGCAGCCATGTTGAAGTCTATGGCTGCGACTCCCATAGTATTTGCGATGGCAAACCCAGATCCTGAAATTGATTACAACCTGGCGGTTTCCACGCGCGACGATGTCATTATGGCAACAGGACGCTCGGATTTTCCTAATCAAGTGAACAACGTGCTTGGTTTTCCATTTATTTTTAGAGGGGCATTGGATGTTAGAGCAACAAAAATTAATGAAGCCATGAAAATGGCAGCCGTTAAAGCCTTAGCCGATTTGGCAAAAGAAATGGTTCCTGAACAAGTCAATATCGCCTACGGCACCACCAAACTTGCCTTTGGAGAGAACTACATCATCCCAAAACCTTTTGACCCACGATTGATTACCACTGTTCCCATGGCAGTAGCAAAAGCAGCTATTGAAAGTGGCGTAGCGCAAGCTCCTATTTCCGATTGGAATCAATATCAAGAACAGTTGCATCAACGAACGGGGACGGACAAAAAATTGGTTCGCTTGATTACAAGTCAAGCCAAGCGCAATATGCAGCGTGTGGTATATGCAGAAGCAGATGAATTAGATGTACTCAAGGCTGCACAAATGGTATATGAAGAAGGGATTGCGCATCCTATTTTGTTAGGAAATAGAGAACGTATTTTGGAGCTGATGGAAACCTTGGAGTTTGAAGCAGATATTTCCATTATTGACCCAAAGAATGATGACGTTAAAGAACAACGTGAAGCATATGCGGACACCTATTGGAAATTACGTCAGCGCAGAGGCGTTACGCTTTACGATGCACAAAGCAGAATGCGCGAGCGCAATTACTTTGCCGCTATGATGGTGCGTGAAGGCGACGCTGATGCCATGATTTCAGGCTACAGCCGAAGTTACCCTAATGTGCTTAAACCTGTATTGCAAGTTATTGATAGAGCTGAGGGTGTGAATCGTGTTGCCACAACAAACTTGATGATTACCAATCGTGGGCCGTTATTTTTGGCAGATACCTCCATCAATATCAATCCAAATGCAAAAGATTTGGCGAAAATTGCACAAATGACATCCTATACAGCAACGCTGTTTGGCATGCAACCCAAAGTAGCCATGCTTTCGTATTCTAATTTTGGCTCATCTAAAAATGAAGATGCCCAGAAGGTAAACGAGGCCGTTTCGTTGTTACACCGCTATGTGCCACATATTGATGTTGATGGACCTATTCAAGCTGATTTTGCGCTCAATAAAGCCATGCGAACGACAAAATTCCCATTTTCAAAAATTGCAGGAAAAGAAGTAAATACGCTGCTTTTCCCAGACTTGAATGCCGCAAATATTGCCTATAAATTGATAAAAGAATTAGACGGCGCACTTTCCATTGGCCCAATTATGATGGGCCTAAAACACGCAGTCCATATTCTGCAATTGGGTGCAAGTGTCGATGAAATCGTTCACATGACAGCAGTAGCTGCAGTGGATGCACACAACAAAAAATCATGATTACACAACTAAACGGGAGACTCGTAAGTAAAACACCCACAACACTTGTTATTGATTGTGGAGGTGTTGGATATGAAGTGCATATTTCGCTTCACACATTTGGGCAATTACCCGAAGACGAGCACATTCGTATTTACACGCATCATCAAGTTCGTGAGGATGCACAAACGCTATATGGCTTTATTGCACAAGTAGAACGTAGTGTGTTTCGTTTGTTGTTGAGCGTAAGTGGTATAGGCGCTAATACTGCGCGTACAATGCTATCATCTATGACACCCCATGATGTGGTACAAGCGATTCAAACCGATAATGTTGCTGCCATACAATCTGTAAAAGGAATTGGCGCAAAAACGGCACAACGCGTAATTGTTGATTTGAGAGATAAGGTAACCGGGTTGTTAGACGAAGGAGAAATTAGCACTACTTCAAACAATACACAGCGCGACGAAGCGTTATCTGCATTGAGTGTATTAGGCTACCCACTAAAACAAACACAAAAGGTTGTAGATGCGTTACTAAAAGCAGAGCCAAATATGCCCGTAGAACGAATCATCAAAAATGCGCTCAACAAACTGTAATGAACATAACTATCTGTAAAAAAGGCGGCTTATTTTGTGTGCTTATTTTAGCAATGACCACTACGGTTTTTGGCCAAAATCCAGCAACAAAAGACAGTTTACTGCTAGCGCCAAATTTGCAGCAAATTGCATTGAAGCAAAAACCTGCTTCATTTGCAGCCTCTTACAACTATGACCCAAAACTCAATTTATATTTCTACAATGTAAAAGTGGGTGAGATTAATGCCGAGCAGCCACTTGTATTAACACCAAACGAATATCGTAAACGTGTGGTGGCTTCAAAAACCCGCGCGTATTTTCGAGAAAAACAACAAGCCCTTGCAGGCTTGGTCGATGACGTGGAAACTCAAGAAGATTTACTTCCAGATTATTACGTAAACTCTAAATTTTTTGAATCCATTTTTGGGAGCAATGAAATTAATATTCGCCCTCAAGGTTCAGCAAGTATTGATTTAGGGTTACGCTATCAAAAATCAGGAAATCCGAGCTTGTCTCCTAGAAATCAAAGCAGTCTGGGATTTGATTTTAACCAACGTATCAATCTTAGCTTGTCGGGAACTATTGGAACCCGACTCAAAGTAAATGCCAATTATGACACCCAATCCACATTTGATTTTCAGCGCGTTATAAAATTGGACTTTTTCCCTGAAGACTTAGTGCCTAGTAGCGTTTCAAACACCATTAATAAGGGCAAAGACCTCGTAAATAAAGCGAAAAACACGATAGACAAAGGTAGGAATGCTCTTGAAAGTGCTAAAAATTTAGCCGATCAAGGGATTAGTGGAAATGAGGACGGAATCCTTCAAAAATTAGAAGTAGGTAATGTAAGTATGCCCATCAACAGTTCTTTAATTTCGGGAGCACAGAGTTTATTCGGAGTAAAAGCACAACTCAAATTTGGGAATACAGACATAGCTGCTGTTATTTCAGAACAGCGTTCTCAAACGCAAACCATACAAACTAACGGCGAAGGGACCCTACAGGAATTTTCGCTTTTTGCGCTTGATTACGAAGATAATCGTCACTTTTTCTTGGCACAATATTTTAGAGATGTTTACGATGAATCAGTGAAAACCTATCCATATATCAATTCGCCAATTCAAATTACGCGGTTGGAAGTTTGGGTTACCAATCGCTCAGCGCGAACTGATAATGTAAGAAACGTTTTGGCACTTCAAGATTTGGGAGAAACAAATCCTGATGTAGTGCTGTTGGATGATTTGACCTCTAACTTTTTTAATGCTGCTCCTGGTGCTTTTCCTGCGAATAACGCAAATAAACTCGATCCATTAGAAATTGGGGCTGCGGGATTACTTACAGCTGATATTCGTGATATTGCAACGGCAAAAAATGGTTTTGGTTCACTCAGTTCGCTTGTAAATGAAGGTCGTGATTACGCCATTTTGGAAAGTGCGCGAAAACTAAATCAAAGCGAATATAAGCTTCACGATCAATTGGGATATATCTCCTTAAATCAACCCTTGAACAACGATGAAGTAATAGCGGTTGCGTTTCAGTACACCGTAAACGGTCAGGTATATCAAGTAGGAGAATTTTCTGCCGATGGCGTTGCGGCTACCACTGTTGGCGGTACTTCAGCAGCTCCTGTTGTAAACAACAACAGCTTGGTGCTAAAAATGTTAAAAAGTTCGGTACTTGATGTGTCGCAACCTGTCTTTGATTTGATGATGAAAAACATCTACAACATTGGCGCATTTCAACTCGAGCAAGAAGATTTCGTTTTCAATATTTTATACACCGACCCCTCTCCGGCAAACTTTATTCGCCCCGAAGACGCAAACGCCTGGCCTGAAGGAATAGACGAACGGATTTTGCTTAACCTTTTTGGATTAGATAAACTGAACATCTATCAAGATGCGCAAGCAGAAGGCGATGGATTTTTTGATTTTATTAGCGGTATTACCGTGTTGCCCGAACAAGGACAAATTATTTTCCCAAGTGTTGAGCCCTTTGGAGCGTATCTTTTTGAGTTGCTAAAACACAATAACTCGAGTGAAATCTATTCCGATAGAAACAGTTATAACGACAACCAGAAAAAGTATGTCTATAAAGAGATGTATGATATCACAAAGCAAGATGCTGCCGATTTCCAACGCTACAATAAATTTGAATTAAAAGGACGTTATAAGTCTTCTGGGGCAGGACAAGGGATTGCACTTGGTGCATTTAATGTACCCCGTGGATCGGTGCGTGTTACAGCCGGCGGTAGATTATTACAAGAAGGATTAGATTATACCGTAAACTATCAACTTGGACGGGTTACTATTTTAAATGAGGGGATTAAAAATTCTAACATTCCTATTGAAGTGTCCACGGAGAGTAACACGCTGTTTGGACAACAGAACAAACGCTTTATGGGCTTTACTGCCGAACATAAAGTCAATGATGATTTGATTTTAGGTGGAACGTACATGCGATTAAGTGAACGTCCGCTTACACAAAAAGCAAACTACGGAGCAGAGCCTGTAAACAACAGCATGTTTGGACTGAGTGGAACATTTTCAAAAGAGATTCCGTTTTTAACTCGCATGGTAAATAAATTACCGCACATCGACACGCAAGTGGCATCCAATGTTTCCATTCGTGCAGAGGCCGCATACTTGCAAGTAGGTACACCAAAAAGCACGGAACTCAACAGTGTCGCAACCTCATATATTGACGATTTTGAAGGTACGCAAACCAACCTCGATATTCGAGATACGTATTCGTGGTATTTGTCTAGTGTGCCTGCACCCTCACAGCAACTTCCTATTGCTGGCGCAACTGTTGGCGTTGATGATATTAGTTCTGGATATCAACGCGCAAAGCTTTCGTGGTATAATATTGACCCACTATTTTACTCGAGAAGACGCCCAGGTGGTATATCTGATGATGACCTTTCTACAAGTGCTACACGTCGTATTTTTATTGATGAAATTTTCCCACAGCAAGATGTTGTTCAAGGGCAATCCACGGTGCAATACACTTTTGATTTAGCCTATTATCCTGCCGAACGCGGACCGTATAACAATGCATCTAGTTTTGGTGCAAATCCCGATGAAAATTGGGCAGGTATTACGCGCGCCATGACCACAACCGATTTTAGCCAATCCAATGTAGAGTATATTGAATTTTGGTTACTTGATACATTCTCAGAACAGACAGGTACGTCAAACGATTTGGGTGAGCTGGTATTTCATTTAGGAAATATTTCGGAAGATGTGTTGAAAGATGGACGGAAGCAATACGAAAACGGATTGCCTGCTGCTGGACAAAATACAGCAACAAATAATACCTCTTGGGGAACAGTTCCTGCAACCCAATCACTTGTGTATGCTTTTGATACCGATGGGCAAAATCGTGCGCTGCAAGATGTAGGTTTGGACGGACTTACGGACGACGAAGAACGTCTGATTTACACCAACGGGCCCGCTGAAGACCCTGCCGGTGATAACTACACCTATTTTGCGCAAGGAAGTGGCGACATCCTTGAACGCTATAAAAATTACAACGGCACACAAGGCAACTCACCACTTGAAGTAACCGAGCAGTTCCGTGGGTCATACACCATACCTGATGCAGAAGACCTGAATCAAGACAATACCATGAATACTATAGATCGGTATTTTCAGTATCGCATTCCGATTGGTAAAAACATGCAAGTAGGTGCGCATCCGTTTTTGGTTGACGTTCGCGAAAACGACAACATTGAGCTGCCCAATGGTCAAGTAACATCATCAAGGTGGTTGCAGTTTCGTGTTCCTGTAGTGCCACAGTATTACGACAACCCCAAATACAGTGATCGTTTTGAAGCCATAAACGGTATGAACGATTTGCGCTCGATTCGCTTTATGCGAATGATGGTTACCGGCTTTAGCAATCCAACTTTTTTCCGTTTAGGTACATTAGATTTGGTTCGCGCTGATTGGACACGTGTGGCGAACCCCCTTAATACAAATGAAATTTCATATCCAAACACACAACTTGAAGTAAGTGCCGTAAACGTGTTGGAAAACGAAACACGAACGCCAATTCGCTATAAACTTCCCCCAGGTATTGTCCGTGAAACGTTGAATAGCTACAATAATCTAATTCGTGAAAACGAGCAATCCTTATCCCTGCGTGTAAAAGATTTAGCACCAGAAGACGCTGAAGGGGTGTACAAACATTTAGATCTGGACATGCGCCAATATAAACGACTCCGCATGTTCTTGCACGCCGAGTCTATATCAGGTGAAAACCCGCTTCCTGGTGAAGGCGCACAAGATGATATAGATGAACGTTTGGTGGCGTTTATTCGTTTGGGAACAGATATTACGGAGAATTATTATCAAATTGAAATCCCACTAAAACCAACTGCCTACACGGAAGGTGTTTCCAATAATCTAAGCGCAGAAGAAGTGTGGCAAACAGCAAGTAACGAGATAGACCTCCCAGTAGAATTATTGACCCAGCTAAAAGCAAAATCAATTTCGAATCGGAACATACAGGGGGCAACGTATTTTGACGAGGAACTAAATCCCATAAATGAATTTGATCCTGCCTCAAGTTTGCCTGGAGATAAAAAATATAAATTGGCAATTCGCGGAAATCCAACGCTGGGTGCCATACGTACCTTAGTTGTTGGGGTGAAAAATCCAAGTACTACAGCTGGAAAAAACTTAAGTGCTGAGGTCTGGTATAACGAACTTCGGTTATCGGAAATTGATTCTCGTGGCGGTTGGGCTGCTGTGGGTACTATGGATGCCAACCTTGCAGACTTTGCCAACGTTACCGTAAACGGAGCTATTTCAACCGTCGGATTTGGTGCTATTGACCAATCACCAAATCAGCGTAGCCAAGACGATACACGTTCATATGGCGTTACCACAAGTATCAATGCAGGGATGTTATTTCCTAAAAAATGGGGATTGGTATTACCTGTAAGTTACAGCTACAATCAAGAAGTTATTACCCCAAAATACGACCCATATTACAGGGATATTGAGCTTCAAGACCGTTTAGATACAGCAACGCGCGAATCGCAACGCGATTCTATTCGCGACCAAGCGATTAGCGTTTCCAAACTTAAAAGTATTAACCTCATTGGCGTGCGAAAGCAACGCAGTGCGGAGGCGAAACAAAATTTCTTTGATATTGAGAATCTAGACTTTTCCTATTCGTATAACGAGGAAAAACGCAACGATTTTGAGATTGAAGATTACGCCTATCAAAATGTGCGATTGGGTGCAGGCTACAACTATTCATTTAAGCCACTTTCCATAAAGCCATTGGGTAAAGTAGAAGCGATATCTACCAAAAAATACTTGCGTTGGCTATCGGAACTCAACCTAAATCTTTTGCCAAGCTCCGTAACATTGGGCGCCAATATTAATCGAACCTTTCAAAGTCAACGATTCCGACAAGTGTATTTAGAAGGTGTAGATGCGTCTAATCAAATTGCATTACCAGACTTGCAACAACGCAACTATTTGTTTGATTGGCTTTTTACCGTAAACCATAATTTGACCAATTCCCTTCGCTTGGATTTCTCTGCATCGAGCCGGAATATTGTACGCAACTATATGCAAGATGGCCCGTCTGGCTCAACGCAAGTAAATACCGAACTCGATATCTGGGACGGGCTTTGGGACATGGGACAAATGGATCGATTTGACCAATCTATTGGCGCAACCTATCAAATTCCATTTAGGCTTTTCCCTGCGCTGTCTTTCTTAGACGGGACCTATTCATATACAGGGAATTTTAATTGGCAACGCGGCTCATCATCGCTAGAAAATGTTGTTGATCAAAATGACAATGTGCTCGGCATTGTGCATACCATACAAAATGCCAACACAATTCAATGGAACGGCTCTGCCAATATGCAGGCACTTTACAACAGTATTGGGTTAAAGAAAAACACCAATGCAAAAGACAAGAAAAAGCCAGTTGTACGACTTAAAAATACGTTTGTTGGGGTGCTTACAGCATTGCGTAGGCTGCAGTTTACATACAGCGAAAACAACGGAACGGTACTTCCGGGCTACACACAAAATATTGGGTTTTTAGGAACATCTAACCCTGGATTTGAATTTGCTATGGGACGCCAAAACGACATTCGCTTTGAAGCCGCCAAACGTGGTTGGCTCACCGAATTCCCAAACTTTAATCAGGCATATACAACGGTGCATAACAACGATATGAGCTATAATGCGGAAATAGGTTTGTTAAAAGGATTGCAACTCGACCTTACTGGAAATCGAAGTCTGTCAGAAAACTTTTCTGAGAATTTTAGTGTGGTTAATGGAACTTACAATGCGCTTTCACCACGAATTTTTGGAAACTTTGAAATTTCAACCATTATGTTGAAAACGGCTTTCAGCGGAAGTGGATTGGAATCGCAAGCTTTTGAAGACTTAAAGGTCAATCGCTTAACCATTGCGCAACGCTTGGCAACGGCAAGTGGTGTTGCACCTGGAGATGTAGACGCCGACGGCTTTCCCAGAGGATTTGGTAAAACAAACCAAGCAGTGCTTATTCCTGCCTTTTTGGCTTCGTATATTGGCACCGACCCCAACAGCGTAAGTATGGATGCTAAACGCTCGTTTCCATTGCCCAACTGGAACTTGCAATACACGGGGCTGATGCGATTAAAATCCTTTAAAAAGCGCTTTAACCGATTTGCTATTTCACATGGCTATCGCGCCAGTCATACGCTGAATGCTTTTACCACAAACTTGGAATATCAGCCTAATGCAACCGATCAGTCAGGGAATTTGATGAATAAAATTTTGTACACCAATATAAATTTAGTAGAGCAATTCAATCCACTTGTTAAGGTAGATTTTGAGCTTAAGAGTAGCTTGCAACTTTCTGCTGAGCTGCGTAAAGACCGTGCGCTATCGTTGTCTTTAGACAATAATTTATTGACCGAAACTTCAGGCGATGAATTTATTGTTGGTATGGGCTACCGAATTAAGAATGTGAAATTTAAAACCAACATTGGCGGAAAATCAACCAACTTGCGAGGCGACATTAACATCAAGGGTGATTTATCGGTACGTGACAACATTACACTGATACGAAATTTAGATGTATTGAGCGACCAAGTAACTGCGGGTCAACGCTTGTGGTCATTGAAAATTTCTGCCGATTATGCGTTGTCGCGTAATTTTACGGCACTGTTCTTTTACGACCATGCATTTTCAAAATTTGCAATTTCTACGGCCTTTCCACAAACCAATATCCGCTCGGGAATAACCTTGCGCTACAATTTTGGAAATTAGGAGGTTTTTATACTACATTTAGCCAAAATTCTGATATGAATATTCCACAAGATTTAAAATACACACAAGACCACGAATGGGTACGAATTCAGGGCGACGAGGCAACTGTTGGCATTACTGATTTTGCTCAGAGTGAGCTGGGTGATATTGTATATGTAGAAGTCGAAACAGAAGGCGAAACACTAGCAAAGGAAGCCGTTTTTGGAACGGTTGAAGCTGTAAAAACGGTTTCAGATTTGTTTGTGCCCCTTTCGGGAGAAATTATAGCGTTTAACGACCAACTGGAAGACACACCAGAGCTTGTAAACGATGATCCTTATGGTGAAGGCTGGATTGTGAAGATAAAACTAAGCGAGCCATCCGAAATTGCAGCATTACTTTCAGACGAAGGCTATCAAGCGGTCATTTCTTAATATAAAATGCACAGTATAAATTTATTTAAATTTAACCACTAAAATTATTATTTTAGCCAAGAGCTAAACAAATCAAATGCAATCAAAGAAAAATCCTAAAGCTGATTTAAGAAAAAACAGCAGCCTGTACTTTGCTATTGGCCTATGTGTAGTGTTGTTTATTGCGTGGCAAAGTATTGAGTGGAAAACGTATGACAAATCCATGTATGGCTATGAAGCCTTAGACGTGGAGCAAGACGATGATGAGCTTGTACCCTTAACCGAACAAATCAAAACACCACCACCGCCGCCGCCACCACCAGCACCCGAAATTATTGAAGTAGTAGAGGATGAAGAGGAAGTGGAGGAAACAGTGATTGAATCTACTGAAACGACTCAAGAAGAAATTATTGAAGAAGTAGAGGTAATGGAAGAGGAATTGGACGTTGATGTTCCTTTTGCTATTATTGAAGATGTACCGCTATTTCCAGGCTGTGAACGCGTTAGAAAATCGGAACGCAGAAAGTGTTTCCAAGAAAAAATTCAGCGACACATTGCCAAAAATTTCCGCTATCCTGAAATTGCTCAGGAAATGGGCATTCAAGGAAGGGTATATGTACAATTTATTATTTCCAAAGATGGTTCTATTACAGGTATTCGCACCCGTGGACCAGACAAAAACTTAGAAAAGGAAGCAAACCGAATTATTTCGAAACTTCCTAAAATGACTCCGGGAAAACAACGTGGACGCCCCGTTCGTGTACCGTTTAGTATTCCCATTACCTTCCGTTTACAATAACATAAGCCCGACAGTTGTCGGGCTTTTTTTTTGGCAGATTTTTTGTATGTTTGGTTTACCGAATCTTAAACACTTATGCAATGGAATCCAAAAAAAGCCCAAAAGCTGACCTGACCAAAAACAGTAAATTTTATTTCGCCATAGGCCTTTGCCTTGTAATTTTTCTTTCTTGGAGACTTGTGGAATGGAAAACGTACGAAAAATCTGCTATAGATATTGGTGTTCTTGATGTTTCAGACGACGACGATGACGAAGTGCCATTAACCGAGCAACTTAAAACGCCGCCACCACCGCCACCACCACCTGCTCCTGAAATTATACAAGTTGTGGAAGACGAAGAGGAAGTGGAGGAAACAGTGATTGAATCTACGGAAACCACACAGGAGGAAGTCATTGAGGATGTTGAAGTACTGGAAGAAGATCTAGACGTTGATGTTCCCTTTGCCATTATTGAAGATGTACCGCTATTTCCGGGTTGTGATATTGTAAAAAAATCGGAGCGTAGAAAGTGTTTCCAAGACAAAATTCAACGCCATATTGCTAAAAATTTCCGCTACCCAGAAATTGCGCAAGAAATGGGGATTCAAGGACGTGTATATGTACAGTTTGTGATTGCCAAAGATGGCTCCATTACAGGTATTCAAACCCGTGGACCAGACAAAAACTTAGAAAAAGAAGCAAAGCGAATTATTTCAAAGCTTCCTAACATGACACCTGGAAAACAACGTGGACGTCCAGTCCGTGTGCCATTTAGTATTCCCATAAACTTTCGTTTGCAGTAGGGCTTTTCCAACCCTTTAGGTTTTTGGCATATGTTTTGATTTATCGTTTGTGTAAATCATTAAATACCTATGTTATGAAACCTAAAAAAAACCCAAAGGTTGATTTAAAAAAACACATTACTCTTTTTTTTGCTGTTGGATTATCTTTTATGTTTTTTTTT
>JAACDD010000067.1 GCA_009937085.1 Bacteroidota bacterium | reverse complement strand
TAAATATCTATACTACTTTTTTTCAATCTTTTTTTTGGTGTTTTATACATTCCATAGCGAATCGAAGGGGTTTTTATTACTTCTGCTTTTTGCTTTTTTGCCAATGTTGATTTCCCTTGGCAAAAAATATAAAGCTTTTCGTTGGTACCTACTACTATCCATCATCCCTCTGGGGTTATTAGTTGGGTTTTTATACGATTATTTGTATTATGAAATACAAAGTAAATTTCTTGTTCATGTTACTTTTGGTACGAGAATTACCGGATACTTGTCTTCTTTAGAGGTTTTTTTATATAATCCCTTTGGCGTTGGGCTTGGTCCTTATGTCGTTGCTTTTACAAATCATATTGAGAATGTTATAAACTACGATTATATGGCACATTTAAATCTTGATGAAGTTTCCACTTATTTAAAAAGCTCGACGTTTTTGTCAACAAAGACATATTTTTTTGACCAATTGATTTTTGGCGGTATTGGCTTTGTTTTATTTTTTTGGCTGTTTTTTGTTAAGCGTTATTTATCTATTAAAAACATTCCACATTATCCTATTCTTAGGATTGGGGTGGTTTTTGTTTTATTATCGGGTGTTTTCTACATAACTTATGGTGTAAAATACGATGTTTGGCTATTTTTTGCTGTTTTAGATGCTCTTGAAAGAAGACAAGAGGGTTAAAACTAAAAAAGGGTTACGTCTTAAATTAAACTTGTGCTCTTCGGTCTTTTCGCTTTAAGGTTTAACGTTTCTGAAGCTATTTCTTTAATTTCAATTTGGGTAAGCCGTTTCGCCAACGCATGCCAACTCATGGTTTTTCCATCGCTGAAGTGTTCCACATTACTTGTAAACGCTGAATCGTTAATTTTATTTAACAAAAATACAACTAAATTCGGGGCGTAGGTCGGCGTACCTAACAAGTCGCTAACTACCTGTAGGTGTGGAGCTGTTTTTGCTTTTTCTAAAATTTTAGTCTGAAAATTGTTCCCGTATTCCGAGTATAACCACGACGTGCGTACAATACAGGAATCGCCGCCAACAGCAGCTAGGGCTTGTTCTCCCGCCAATTTTGATGCGCCATATACGTTAATCGGCTTGGGCTTGTCTACCGTGGTGTAAGACTCGCCTTTGGTGCCATCAAAGACATAATCTGTAGAAATATGAATGAGAAATACATTGTGTTGTTTACACGCTTCTGCTAATAAGCGCGGTGCATTTTCGTTTAATGCATACGCTGCTGCTGTCTCTTCCTCGGCTTTATCCACATTGGTATAAGCCGCCGCATTGATGCAATAGTCAAAACGGTTTGCCTTAAAAAATGCGTCTATCTGTTGGGGACTGGTAACGTCGAGTTCTTTCTTACCCGTAAACACAAAAGACAGTTCTGGATAGGCTGCTGTTGCTGCTTTTATGGCTAATCCCAACTGCCCGTTTGCTCCGGTAACCAATACCCGTTTCATTTGTTCGGCTTATTAAAGGTGGGGAGTAACAAGTCTTTTTCCGAAATACGTTGCTTTTCTGTGGGAATTTGCCAATCTATGTTTAGTGTTTCATCTAACGGATGAATTCCAGATTCCGCCTCTTTATTGTAGTAGTTGTCACATTTATATGAAACCGCTGCCGTTTCGGACAATACGGAAAAGCCGTGCGCAAATCCCTTTGGAATCCACAGCTGCTGCTTGTTTTCTGCTGATAATATTACCGCAATATGTGATCCAAACGTTGATGAGTTTTGTCTAATGTCAATAGCAACGTCCAAAATAGTCCCCTGTAATACCCGAACAAGCTTTGCCTGTGCGTGTTCTCCCTCTTGGAAATGCAATCCCCGAATGGTACCGTAATGTGAAAAAGATTGGTTGTCTTGCACAAAATTACCCGAAAAATCCTGTAACGAATCCATCCACGATTCGCGGTAGGTTTCCATAAAATACCCGCGCTCGTCAGCAAATATTTTTGGCGTAACCAACACACAACCGCTAAGTTTTGTTTCTTCTACCTGCATGCTTACTGTTTTGCGTAGCCACTTTTAATAAATGGGGCTGTTAGGGCTTTGTGTTCCTTTTGATTGATATAGTCCATTTGGAGTGCTACATCCTCAATAGCGCCTATCCGTATGCCTTGGCGCTCTTGCAGTACTTGTACAAACTGGGCTGCTTGCATAAGCGAGGTGAATGTGCCCGTATCTAACCACGCCGTTCCGCTATCCAGTAGCTGTACCTGAAGTTTGTTTTGCTCCAAATAGACTTTATTCACGTCCGTGATTTCAAGCTCTCCACGAGCACTTGGGGCTATCTTTTTCGCTATCGAAATAACTTCGTTGTCATAAAAATAAATCCCAGGAACAGCAAATTTTGACGCTGGGTTTTTAGGCTTTTCTTCTAATGATGTTGCCTTACCTGATGCCTCAAACGTTACCACACCGTAGCGCTCAGGGTCTTGGACCTCATAGGCAAAAATGGTTCCGCCTGTTGGGCTTGTGCAGTTTTGTAATGTTGTTTGAAGGCCTGTGCCATAAAAAATGTTATCGCCCAAAATGAGTGCGACCGAGTCATTGCCAATAAAGGATTCTCCTATCAAAAAGGCCTGTGCTAACCCCTTTGGTTCGGGCTGAACGGCATAGGAAAACGAACATCCCAACTGACTACCATCGCCCAAGAGTCGTTCAAAAAGCGGAAGGTCTTTTGGGGTAGAGATAATCAAAACCTCCCGAATTCCTGCGCTCATTAGCGTTGATAACGGATAGTATATCATCGGCTTGTCGTACACGGGCATCAATTGCTTACTCACCGATAAGGTGATCGGATGAAGCCGTGTGCCTGAACCGCCTGCTAGTATAATTCCTTTCATGTGTTAAAAGTAACATTTTGATATGAGCCGTCTAGAATATCATCTATCCATGCCTGATTTGACAAATACCAATCAATGGTTTTTACAATGCCCGCTTCAAACGTGTGCTCGGGCTTCCATTGAAGCTCACGCATTATTTTTGCGTTGTCAATGGCGTAGCGTTTGTCGTGACCAGGGCGGTCTTTGACAAACTTGATTAGCGGTAATGAAGCACCCTCAGGTCTACCAAGTGCTTTATCGGTTTCCCGAATCAAAACTTTTACCAAATCAATATTTTTCCATTCATTTAATCCCCCAATATTATAGGTTTCTCCGGGCTTGCCTTCTTCCAAAATGATTTTTATGGCTGCCGCATGGTCTGCTACATACAGCCAATCGCGGGTGTAATTTCCGTCACCATAAATGGGGATGTTTTTGTTGTTCACAATCGCTTGAATACAAACCGGGATAAACTTTTCTGGAAACTGATTGGGGCCATAATTATTGGAGCAGTTCGATATAAGTACAGGCAGCTTGTAGGTTTCGGCATAGGCGCGAACAAAATGATCGGAGCTTGCTTTTGATGCGGCGTAGGGAGAATTGGGTTGATACGGAGAGGTTTCTGTAAAAAGCCCTGTTTCGCCAAGTGTTCCATACACTTCATCTGTACTAATGTGATAAAACAACCCCCCAGATTGATGCGTTGCTTTAAAGCTATGCAGCAAATTAAGTGTGCCTAAAACATTCGTTTTGGCAAACACAAACGGATCTGTAATGGAGCGGTCTACGTGCGACTCAGCTGCCAAGTGGATGACATGTGTAAAGTGGTGTTTATGAAAAAGATTTTGGATAAAATCCACGTCTGTAATATCGCCATGAATAAAGCTGTAGTTCTCGTTTTCTTCTATACCTGCAAGGTTGTTGAGGTTTCCAGCATACGTAAGCTTGTCTAAATTATAGACGTGATACGCGGCGTCCTTTACAAAATGCTTAACTACATGCGCGCCTATAAAACCAGCTCCGCCTGTAATGAGGACGTTCATTAGTCGTTGTTTTTCGATGTAATAAATGCATCCATGTACAGGATAATATAGAACATAGAAAGTAATATAAACCCTGCGAGAATGCCTTGAACCTTTCTGTTTTTCCACAAGGAGGTGTCCAAGTAGCCTATTTCTGGGAATGCAGCTATAACATCTACAACGTTTTTCGCTTTTAGTTTAGCCGTACGAATTGTCTTTAATTCATCCGTGAGTGTCATTTTTCTGTTTAACAACGATATTTCTGTGTTATTGTCTGCCTTTTGAGACATATACAGGTTTGTGCCATTTGAATACTCCTTGTTTGCCTCTACTAGTCGTACTTCTTCAAATAAGGACAACAACGAGTCGGTTTGTACGATAGATATTTGCGTAATTGAATCGCTTAATTCAAGGTTCTCCAGTAGCGTTGTTTGTTGATCTTTAAAGTAGGGCACTTCAGACACTGATGCTAATAGTGGGTCTAGTAAATTCCCAAAAATATCCTGTTTGGAAGACTCCACCGTAAGTATATGAGCCTTTCTATCAAATGCATCAATTTGTGCTGCATAATCGCTAAACGTCATTTCGGTAGCTACTAAAGAATCTATCTCCGTTATATAAGCGTTATACTCTTGCAGTAAGCGTGTTTCCGTAATAACGGGCTTTATTTCTAGTTTAGCTATTGTTGCTGCATCGCTTGCTGATATATCAAAAAATGTTCCCAATTGAATTGAATCCTTTTGTGCAGCAAGATCATTCAGGTAATCTACATTGCTATACAATTGCCTAGCGCTACTAAAGTGTGGCTCTACGCTTGCCGTTGCTCTATACCTTGGTGTAGATGTAAGCTCAATAGCAATCCCTAATACCAAACCAATTCCGCAAGCAATCGCATAATATAAAATACGCTTACGGATAAAAATTGCGAATGCTAATAATGTGTTCAGCAAGAAAGTAATAACGCTTCCAATAGCTGTGAAAAGCTTTGAGATTCCCTTTCCAATCGAATTGAACAGAACGCCAAGGTCTATTTCTTCGTTTTCTGGGGGTTTTGGTGTTGATGTACTCATACTGTGGTTTTTATGTTGCTGCTTGTAACAAGCAGAACGAAGGTTTTTGGGTTTTATTTTATTTTAAATAATTTACTTAGCGCATCCGCAATTTTTCTGTCGTTGGTTAATCGAGGTGTTTTGTTTTGGCCACCCAATTTTCCAATGCTTTTCATATACTGCTCAAATGCGTCGGCAGGAAGTGTCCTAAGGACTAAAGGACGCAATACACCTCCCGAAATCAAATCGTCGTAATAGGTGTTTTGTTGGCGCATCTCTAAGTCTAATGTTGCGGCAAAGGTAGCCAAATCTTTTGGTGGTGTGTCAAATGCAACCCACCATTCGTGATAAGGCAAGCCCTCTTCTGAAATTACTTGGGGCGCAACTGTAAATTCCGATACAAAAGCCTTGTGCTTTTTAACGTTGTTATTCATTGCTTGCTCCACTTCTTTGCCTATTACGTGTTCGCCAAAAGCCGAAATAAAATGTTTGATTCTCCCTGAAACAATGATACGATACGGATCTAAACTTACAAACTCGACCGTGTCTCCAATATTATACCCCCAAAGGCCCGCAGTAGTGTTTAAAATAATCGCATAATTAACGCCCATTTTGACGTCTGCCAACGAAATACGCGGTGGGTTTTTGTCAAGCACTTTATCTGCCTCAACAAACTCATAAAAAATTCCAGCGTTCAACTGCAACAACATGCCTCTTTGATCTAATTGATCTTGAAAAGCAATAAATCCTTCTGAGGCGGGATAAAGCTCAACACTATCGACTTTTTTACCCACTAATTGCTCTAAGGCATCGCGGTAAGGCTCGTAATTCACGCCTCCATATACAAACAACGAAAAATTAGGGAAAAGCTCCGAAATAGACTTCCCAGACTTCGCTTTTAGCCGCTCAAAATACATTTTAACCCATGGCGGAATACCGCTAATTAAGCGCATGTCTTCATGTCGCGTTTCTTCTACTATGGCATCTACTTTTTGTTCCCAATCTTCAATGCAGTTGGTTTGCCATGACGGCATTCTATTGCGCTGTAAATATGACGGCACATAATGTGCCACTATTCCCGATAAGCGTCCTGTAGCTATCCCATTTGTTTTTGATAGTATGGGGCTGCCTTGCAAAAAGATCAATTTGCCATCTACAAAAGAGGCGTCTCCAGAATTGTGAATGTAATGAAACAACGCATTTTGAGCCGTTTTGATATGAGTGGGCATCGACTCTTTTGAAATAGGAATATATTTTACACCTGAAGTAGTGCCTGATGTTTTGGAAAAATACAACGGCTTGCCTTGCCAAAGTATGTCTGCCTCGCCCGCTACCATACGATCTACATAGGGGCGTAATCCCTCATAATCATTTATGGGAACGCGCGCTACAAAGTCTGCGTAATTTCTGATTTTTTCAAAATCATGATCTCGTCCAAAAGCCGTGTTTTTCGCTGTTTTGACCAGATCCATTAAAACCTTGTTTTGGGTTTTAACAGGGTTTTGCGCCCATTTTTTTGTGGCTTTTACGGCGCGTTTTGCCCACCGCCTAGCAATGCGTTGCTTTATGCTCATCATTCAAATTCAATAAATTCTTCTGGGTTAAGCGCATAGCCGTCGCTCCATAACTCAAAATGCAAGTGTGGCCCCGTAGTCATGGTGCCAGAATTACCCGCAACTGCAATTACCTGACCAGGTTCTACTGAGTCGCCTTGGCGCACATTTAACGAAGCGTTGTGCTTGTATACAGAAATAATATTATACGGATGATCAATAATAACCACATACCCGGTTTCAGTTGTCCAGCCCGCAAAAATCACATTGCCTTCGGCGGCGGCCTTGACTGGCGTGTTTCGTGGAACCACTACATCTACAGCGTAATGTTCTATACTAGGGTCATAGGCTTGGCTTATCGTTCCTGTGGCGGGAGTAAACAGCACAAACGGGACCGTTTGTGTAGCAGATTCCAATACATTGTATTTGTCGTCCTGCGCTACATCTTCGCGAAGTAGTGAGTCTGCTTTTGAGGTGGGGAAGTCTACAAAATCGGTGTCCGTTTGCAAGGAATCAAACTTCCGTTGCGTCTCCAATTCTTGAAGGTCTAAATCCCCTCTTAATACTTTATTAACAGAAGCAATATAACGTTGATTTTGCTGTAGTGTTAGCTGTAGCGAGTCAAGTCTGTCATTGTTTCGAATTGCTTGTCGGCGTAGTTCGGAAGAATCGTAACCTGGAATATATTCTTTAAGTTGAGTTTTGGAAATCACCAAAAAAGTAGCGGCAATTAACAATACTACAGAAATACTAATGGCAAGAAAAACATTAAGCCTATTGAGCTTATACGAAAAGCGTTCTTCAAAAGTTTCATCGTGAAAAATAACAAATCGATAGGTGGCACGCCACCGTCTCCAAAAGCTCGACTTCTTTTTCTTTTTTCTATTCATTTGTTACAAAGATAGGTAGTTGGTTTGTACTAAATCGTGCGTCATTAAATCCATTTACTTTGTTACCTTTGTTAAAAATACAAATTATGTTTTTTGCTATCAGTCCTGTTCAAATCCTTGTAATTGCCTTGGTTGTTCTACTACTGTTTGGCGGCCGAAAAATTCCCGAGCTAATGAAAGGGCTTGGAACTGGAATTAAAGAATTTAAAAACGCCACCAAGGAAGAAGAAAAAGACAACGATAAACAAGAAAGTTAATCCTTGTTTATTCTTTCTAACGACCGTACAATCGCCTCTGCTTCAAATATATAGTCGCGCTTTGCTGTTGACGGAGCAAACACAAATCCTTCCATAACAAGATAGCTGTTATTTGCTTTATCATCTAGCAAATACTGTACAAATGGCCCTGCCATAAAATCCCCTTTCACTTCCCAAGTGCCACGCGTTTCAATTGTTGATAAGCCCCCTATTTTGGTGTAATACACATAGGGTTTGTAGGCTTCCTCAGTAATTAAATGTGTCCCTTCTAGCCTTCCTGGAACAAACGCTTTTCCTACAGAATCACGAATGCGAATAACGTCTTGTAATGGGTCTTCCCAATCTAGTGCGGTACTTTTTGGTAATGCATAAACCAATAAATTTACATGTCCTTTTTGTATTTCGCGCTGAAACCAAACCGTATTAACGTCTTCTTTGAACACGCTATACGCAGAAGGTAGCGTAAGATTAATACCAAAGCGTTCTTGTAATGCATTTTGCTTCAGTGTAGATTTCCCTATACGGCGTTGGCGTTCTGCTATTTCTCCTTGTTTAAAAGACTTGATTATAGATGTGGACTGCGATAAAATCATCTCTACTAATACGTCCGTTTCTGGTGCGCTAAGCACAGCCATTTGCTGTGGGCGAGCATAACTGTTTTTGTCCATACGAATCACAACCTCATCGCCAAAACCAGCCCACAAAACAGCGCGACTAGAGCGTGCAAAGCCTGTAAATACTTCTGGTGGCATTTGACGCAAGTCAAACAATGGCTCTTGCTGTGGAAGCCCTTCTGCGGGGAATGCAAAGGCAGCCCTAACAGCGTCTCCAACCTCTGTTTCCCAAAGAAGATTGGGCATAACTACCGTGATGGTATTGATGTTTCCACTCGAGGGTTTTACAATCGGTGTGGAGCTGCGATTGCACCCAACTATAATAAAAACAATAAGTAAAACGCGTAATTTCATACGCAACAAGAAACAAAAATTAAGCCAATATTGCTGCAATTCCTGGCAGTGTTTTTCCTTCAAGGCTTTCTAGCATTGCGCCGCCTCCTGTTGAAACATAACTAACCTTATCTTCTAAACCAAAAAGCTTAACCGCTGCTACCGAGTCTCCTCCACCAACAAGCGAAAATGCCCCTGCCTCCGTTTGCGCTACAATACTATCGCCTAGGGAGCGAGTGCCTGTATTAAAATTAGGAAACTCAAATACGCCAAGAGGCCCGTTCCATAAAATGGTTTTAGCTTGTTTTACAACAGCATCGAAACTTTCTTCTGAAGCTGGTCCTGCATCCATACCCTCCCAGTCGTTTGGAATTTGATCAATAGGAAATACTTGTTGTGGGGTGTTGTTTGAAAAGTCTTGTCCTGCACGAACATCAACAGGCAAATGAATTTTAACGCCTAGCTTCTCTGCTTGTTCTAAGATGGATAGGGCTAAGGGCATTTTGTCATCTTCACAAATGGACTTTCCAATAGACCCCCCTTGCGCCTTTATAAATGTAAACGCCATACCGCCGCCTATAATAAGGTGATCTACTTTAGATAAAATATTTTCAATAATGGTAATTTTTGACGACACCTTTGCGCCACCTAAAATTGCCAAAACGGGCTTTTCACCTGACGTCATCACTTTATCAATGGCTTCTATTTCAGCTGCAAGCAGGTGTCCAAAACATTTTTTTTCAGCAAAAAACTGCGCTACTATTGTCGTAGAAGCGTGCGCGCGATGAGCTGTTCCAAAAGCATCATTTACATAAACTGTTCCCAACTTTGCCAATGCCGCAGAAAAGGCTTCGTCTCCTTTGGTTTCTTCATCGTGAAAACGCAGGTTCTCCAATAATAACACTTCGCCAGGCTGCAACGCAAGGGCTTGAGCTTCGGCTTTTTCACCTACTACCTCGTCACAAAAGTGCACCGCTTGACCCAAATGTTTTTCGAGTGTCGAAACAATTTGACTTAAGCTAAGTTTCGGATCATTCCCTTTTGGTCGGCCTAGATGCGACATCAGCACACAGCTCCCGCCTGCTGCCAAAATATGCTTAATCGTTGGTAATGCTGCCGCTATTCTTGTCGCGTCTGTTACGTTGCCGTTGTCATCTAGAGGCACATTAAAATCTACACGGATAAGTGCACGCTCTTGGTCAAAAGAAAGGTTTTCTAAGCTGTTCATGTTGTTTTTTGTTTGCGCAAAAGTACAATTTCGTTTGCGTTTTTGTTGTTGCGATATAGTTAAATGTGGTTTGTATCTTTAGGCATGCATTTTCAAGACGTTGTTGGACATCAAAATCAGAAGAAAGTACTGCTAGATAGCCTTGCTATGGAACGCATTCCGCATGCACAGTTGTTTGAAGGTGCCGATGAACAAGGCGTACTTGCCATAGCAATTGCCTATGCTAATGCTGTCGTTTGCGGTACATCAAATGAGGATCCTTCCGCACGTCTAAAAGCCGATGGTTTTGTGCACCCTGACATTCATTTTGTGTTTCCAACAGCAACAACTGCTGAGGTAAAATCAAAGCCGACATCCGATGCCTTTAGCGGAGCTTGGCGCGAGTTTGTCCAAGAAAGACCTTACGCAACACTTTATGATTGGTCGCAATTTTTAGGAATTGAAAACAAACAGGCGGCCATCAATGTTACCGATGCGTTACGGGTTATGCAAAAGGTGAGTTTAAAATCTTTTGAAGGCGGTTGGAAATGCGTCATTGTTTGGCACGCTGAAAAGCTTACCACTGCAGCATCTAACAAGTTATTAAAAAGTATCGAGGAACCTCCCGCAAAAACGTTGTTTTTGTTGGTCTGCCCAGACGAAAATCAACTTCTTGCTACCATTCGTTCTCGTTGTCAGCGTACGCATTTTGGTCGTGTTTCAAAACAAGATATTGCCTCGTTATTGGTGAATAAAGGGGCAAGTCAAGAAGCGGCAAATACATTAGCAGCCCAAAGTAACGGTGCCGTTGGAAAGGCCATTACTTTATTTAATCAGCAAGGCAATCAGGCACTTTATGAAAAGTGGTTTGTGAGTTGGGTGCGTACGGCATTTCGCGCCAAAGGAAACAAGGGTGTCGTTCTTGAACTTACCGATTGGAGCCAACAAATTGCCGCCGAGGGCGTAGAAACGCAAAAAAAGTTTTTGGCTTTTGCCATTATGCTTTTCCGTGCCGCGCTTATGAACCATTACGAGTTAAGCCCTGTAGCCCCCTTTCATACATTCACAGATTTTAAGCTTTCGAAGTTTGCACCCTTTATTCATGGTGCGAATATTCTACATATTATTGATGCACTAGAAAAAAGCGCCTATCATTTGGAACGCAATGGAAATGCTCAAATGATTTTCACAGACTTGTCGTTCAAGTTAACGCGTTTGCTACATCAAAAGGCCGCATAGCTGTTTCTTATTTATCCGCGTTGTTTTAATAGTCTGGGCCTATTGTTGGTGGGGCCCATAAATACGTGTTTCTGGCTTTCTGAGTCCTTATTCATGGTATGTGTGGGCCTAAGCACAAATATGGGCGCAAATCGGCTTATTTGGGTTTTTGAAG
>JAACDD010000066.1 GCA_009937085.1 Bacteroidota bacterium | reverse complement strand
TTTGCGGATTTGATGTATTGGTGTATGCGTCTGGCGTTAGAATTTTTGCAGCAGCAATTTCATTTTCGGCACCTCCTGGAGTAGTATAATAGGCAACGGTATGATTTGTATCAGGTTGACCTCCCAGAATAGTTGCTTCTTCGCTTGTTAAGTCAAAAGAACCTTTTAAACCTGTTGATGTGATAGCTCCGTTGTTGTTGTCAACACAAATTTCAATCGGATCTGACACGGGGTTAGCAACTGGCAACGGATTAATAGTAATGGTAAATGTCTCAGAATCACAAACTACTCCATTGGTGGTAACGCGGACGAAGTAGGAGGTTGTTACTAAGGGAGACACCTCCAGTTGGCTGCTGTTGGCAACACCTGCTATGGGATTAGGTACTTGATTGCCTTCTACGGTAAACCATTCAATATTTGTTTGGGCTTTGTACTCAAAAATAGGGTAAGACTGACCACCTGAATACCTCAAATTCATATCATTCCAATATTTGCCATTATCGGAGAATTCAAATTGCCCGTAATCTTCATCTCCAAAATCATTAGGCTCACCACTCCACCAGTTTTGATTTGTCAACGGCGTGCCATCTACCCAATACCACCCACCGAAAGGTTCGCTATAATCGCTTGCATTTCGGTCTTGAAACAACCCAAGCCAAAACGCTACATCATCGCTTCCTGTAAGCCCCATATGTTGTAGGCCGTCATAAACGGCATTTTCTTCTACGGTACTATTTATGATATATAGGGTAGCTCCCACAATAGATTCGCCAAGCGCTTTGGCGGTTGGCCACGTAATGGGTTGCACACCAGATTTGATTCCTTGTTGCGTGTAGTAAAATCCATTATCGTACTCCACAGGACCCGCACTATTTTCTATATACATTAAGTCATTGATGCGCGCAAAATCATCGGGAGTAGGTAAAATTTTGTCAGTATCAAGCGAAAGCATTACCGTTTCTTCGGCACAAAAAGTGGTATTGCCAGAAACGGTACTAATCACCGGGTCATTAACTACCACTTTGGTTTCACTTCTTAATTCACCAACACAACCATTTACAATAGATGCAGCGAAATAGGGTGTATTGTGTGCCAAAACAGCATCATTTGCAAGCGGACTTCCGCCTGTAGCAGCGCTATACCACACTACATTGGTATCTAAGTCAGCTACAGTGGCTCCTTTACACACAACGGTAAGCGGCTCAAGGTTGGGCTTGGTGGTATTGTCATTTACAGTAAGCGTAAAAGACTGGGTGTTTGTCGTACAGGCATAGCTATCTTTATTTAGTCGCGCACGAAAAACAGCTTGATCTAGTGCCGTTGTAACACTGTTTATAAGAAACTCATAAGCATCTCCGTCATTGGCAATTGTGCCTAAAGCATCTGCAGACTCAAAAATGCCGTCAGCATTCGTATCTACCTCCCATAAAACGTTGTCAGCATCAGTAGATTTAAACGCTAAAAAGAGTTGTTCCCCTTCGCATAATACAGCACTCGCAGCAGTAAAATCTTGCGAAAGTGTAGCAGATGTTCCTGCTTCTTGGAAGTCGTAAGTGCCGTTGTTATCGTTGTCTAAGGGAGGTGTGTTATATTCGTAGCCTGTAAATACAACACGTCCTCGAATATCTGCTGTTGATGTGCCAGAACTTGGGTCAAATACGATAGGGCTATTTCCTAAAAGACCATCGTTGTCTGGATCTTCATTTCCTACTTCAACAACGTCATTACAGCCATCATCGTCGCTATCTAGCTCAAAAGAATTAATGACACCATCTCCATCAGAATCATTTTTGTAGTCAAAAATTCCAATCGAATACTCAAAAAGCCCATCCGAAATAGCACTTGCGTCTAATTCATGCACAACCTCAATTCCGTTGAGTTCTCTGCCAAAAATTTCAACGGGAATTAATGCGTCTAATGGTGATGCGTTTCGCTTTAATTTTAGGGTATTCCCCGAAAAACCTTCTTTAGGAATTCTTTGAAAACCTGTTCCAACGTCTATAAGAAACCTTTCTCCAGGATCTAAAATAGAAATACTTTTGTTTGAGGGAAAAGCGGCAAATGTTATAATTTCAGACTCATTTTCTACAATACCGTTACTTGAAAAAACAACACCAATGTTAAGGGCCTCATTATTTGGTAAAATAGGATTTAGGCTATAAGTGGTTTTTTCATTAATACCACTGGCAGGAATGCTGGACGATAGTTCACCCGAAGAATTCCCCACAACCGTAGCGGTGGCTGATGACGAGTTTAGGGTTGCAGCACTTGTTATTGGGGGATTGGCGTTAGGAAGCGCAACAACTGGAGCAGTAACGGTGGTAAAATCTATCGCCACATTTCCTAAGGACTCAACAGCATTTAAAACACCATCATTATCAATGTCAAGGTCTATATTATCAGCAACACCATCACCATCAAAATCATCAGGGCATACGCTTACAACAATATTATCGGAAGTATAATCAACCAAAGGATAACAGTCAAGCTTTCCAATCAATCTATATATTCCAGGAATTTCTGGGCTATAGGATTGTCCAATGGAACCCCCTGGAGCTGGCATATAGGTATCTCCGTTGTCGTCATACATGTACCATTGATATGAGTCATAAGCAGATGAGGTGGAAAGTATAACATTTGAATTCCCATCGCTTTGAATACAATTTCCTAATGTAGAAACACTTAAGTCTGATCTTAGAATTGGATTAGAAACAAAACCAGAATAATAGCTTCCAGACGAAGCCGCATCTCCAAAAGTAGTAGACGCGACATAAAGTTCTTTATCAGAAAAGACTGAAATATTTCCAGTTAATGCGGTGTTTGGATTTACAATGTTACCATCAATCTGAGTTTCAAGTAAGTATGTTGTGTATCCTGTTTTTCCAACAACGGATTTGGCAATAGCATTCAAATTCACTGCAGCAGTATTCGATTTATTTGCAAAAAGAACTCCATTTTTATAAACCTCAAGATTTGCATCGCTTTCAGTAACTATGGTTAGCGTACCTCCAATGAACACTTTATTGCCAATTTTGTCAATTAGGGGGATATTATCAATGTTCCCTTTGGATGAACAAGACAAGGGCGGAACAAACACCAAGGCCTGATTTGCTACATCACTGTAGCCTGTTGTTTGGTAAACAAAAATCTTTTTGGTTGGATCTTTCGTTGTGATGTACATATTATCATTTGTAGCATCATAATCATTATGATCAAAGACGGTGTATTCTCCTTTGTTAAGGACTATTGGAGAAGTACTATTCCCCACATAAACAGTTGTGTTGTCACTGTCAGCAATCACGTATACATTTTCAGTTTGTGGGTCTCCAAGCCCTTTAACTACAATATATTCGTGACCAACTTTTTCGTAATCTGTAATTTGATCGAAACCGAAATCACGGTTGCCACGCCCAGTATCTCTTAGTACAGTTCCTTCTATTGATCCAGTCACTACAACAATGGGCTTTTGAACACCTGCGCCGTTCGCGTCATCAGATGTAATTAGCGTCCCTGTAAACCCTGACAACTGAGTTTCATTTATTGGGTCTATGTCTTCTGTGCTACTTGTAGTACCCAAAATCCATGTCTCACCTTCACTTAAATCTTTTGTAATAGGGAACGAGCCGTTATATCCAATTATAGAAAGTCCAGCAGGAATTTCAGCGATTTCAACTCGCGTATTGTCTTCAGTGGCTAGAATAGAAACAAAGTTTTCTCCAGAAGAGGAATTACCATTTCGATTATATCCAACTGCTCCAATAAAGTTTGCAGGTCTATATCGCGTTCCTAAGGCAGCTTTCCCTTTACTTACGTAAGCTCCAGAATGGTATTGTTCTGCAGAACCATTTGAAATTCTTTCTTCAGAATTGATTCTAAAAGACACATAGGTAACATCACTCGACTCAACAATGTAACCGTCTTTAATAACCGTGTTTGAGTAGGTTTCTAACTCTTTGACTAAAGGGCTGTTTATTCCGTTCAAAACGTTATTGTGAACAGCGAACACCCAAGGACTATCGTTTTTAATACTTTTTGTTTGCCAATCGTTACGACTTCCTCCAATAGGTTTGATCGTAACATTTATGTATCCAGAACTAGGAGTAGAAATGTATAAGTATTGGTCACCTAAGTTTGATCCTGAACCAATAGGCGGTATATAATGCACCTTACTTAATTGCCCATAAACTGAGGTGGATGCCCATAGTAATAGCACAAAAACAGCGGTTAATTTTATGGTGTTCAGGTGCATTTTCATAGGTTTGCGTAACTTGTACGAATATATGAATTCCTTGCATGCGCTTTAAATCGCTATCAATAACCTTCTTTTTGAGCTTTTTTGTGCTATGTTTTTGTGTCGCAAAAGCCCAATACCGCATGCCTATTTACACGGATTACCTCACCGATAATTACTATGTCTTACATCCTGCAATGGCGGGGGCACATTACGAGGGATTAAAAGTGCGCACATCTTACAGAACCCAATGGCTTGGCATTGCCAATGCGCCTTCCATGCAAACGCTAAATGCGCATGCGCGCGTGGGAGATAAATCGGGTGTAGGAGGATTGTTTTTCCACGATAAGAACGGCTTTCAATCGCGACTTGGTTTTCAAGGAACCTATGCGCATCATATTAATTTTTACAGAAGCCGTGCCGATGTCAATCAAATTTCTTTTGGGCTTTCTGCGGGGGGGACTTTTCACCGTCACGACCAATCTAGTTTTAATCCAACAAATGACCCACAAATAAAGGGTACAGAAATAAGCGCCTCAAGCATTTATGTTGATGTTGGCCTTTCATACAATTATGTGTCGTTATATGCGCATCTAACCATTCAAAACTTGGTGTTTGTTGGGAATAATATCACGGATCAAGTATTGCTTAACAACCCAAAACGCCTATTGGCATCTGTAGGAAACTTCTTTGAAATTCAACCTGACTGGGCGCTTGAGCCCTCGGTTTTGGTAGATTATATTGAATATGTAGACCGACCAAATATTGACATAAATTTAAAATCGCATCACAGCATCCGCGAAACACAGTTATGGGTGGGCACCTCGTACCGAAAAGGGCTTACAAATACCCAAACCAACAATGGTACTAACCCGTTTAGCGAACCCTTTTCTCAGCTTACGGGAATAATGGGAATGAAAAACAACAGGTGGA
>JAACDD010000065.1 GCA_009937085.1 Bacteroidota bacterium | reverse complement strand
ATGAATCTATACATATTTAAATTTTTTGGTTGGGTTTATTAATAATCTAAACTAAAAAAACAATTCATTTTTTAAATATTAAAAATTATCTATTGATTGATAGTGGTTAACATATCGCATTAGGAGTTTAGATGAAAAACATCCTTATTTCGTTTTCACTTCCTTGATATAATCAATTTCAATCAAGTCATTTTTATTGCCAAAGAACGAAATGCTAAGCTTTGTTGTACCGCTCAAACTGGTGTTTTTATTGAGGGGAATCAATACTTCTTGAAAAGATGAATTACCTGAATATTCTGCACTGCCCAATTCGCTATGATCATTTGCAACAAGAATTTTCAAGCTGGCGTTTGATTTGATTTTAATGGCAATGCTTTTTTGATGATTGGTTTCCCTAATTTGAAATCCTGTTTTATGTATCGTTCCCTTTTTGTTGTCAAGTTTAAAATCCAGATAACCCAAGCTTCCCGCCAAATTGGAAGAAATGTCTGTCGATTCCCAACCTTCGGTTTGCCAACCCCCACAATCAAAGTCAAAATACAGGAGTCCATCTTGAGGGTCTCTATTATTTGCTATTTCCCATCTGTCAGACAAGCCATCACCATCTAAATCAATGCGATATTTTTCGTATTCTGGATTAACTCCTTCCCCCCATTTTCTCCCATCTCCATTTGCCTTAAGATTTGCAATAGGCTCAGCTTCTGAACCCATGTCACCAACAGCTAACCATTCGTCTAGCAACTTACGATGCCTTTCAAGTTCTAAACTAAATGTAGGATTTCCAACCAAATTATAAATCATTGCAGGGTCTTTACTTACATTGTATAATTCCTCTGCAGGACGTTCACCAAAATAAATTTCTTTATGGACTTTCGATAGTCTTCCTGAATTGTACAAATGATGAAGGTTTTTTGTGAAATTTTTTGAATCTCTGTATTGCGGTTGCAAAAAAATACGGTCTAATTTATAATTTCGAACGTATCTGTAATTTTCAGTTCTTATCGTTCTTACCCTGTCAATTGTATGATCTAATCGATCTTTATGTGCTGCGACAAATGATCGCGGTGTAAAGTTTTTTGAAAATAAATTTTGCCCTTCATACCAATTTGGTATTTCCACATCTGCCCAAGATAATGTAGTGGCAGAAAGGTCTAGCATGTTAACCAAATCATTACGTACTTTAGCACTTGGGACATATTTATCTGGTCCCATAACCACAAACGGTACATGCAATCCTCCCTCAGTGAGCATTTGTTTGTGACGCAAAAGATTGTTGGCACCGTGGTCTGAAAAATAAACTATAATGGTGTTTTTGTAAAGCCCCGTTTCTTTTAGTTGCTGTATAATCTTCCCTATAATATTGTCATCAACTCGAATTGCTTCATAGTGTTGGGCCACTACCTCCTTAAAGATTTTATTATTTGGATAATCCGCAGGAACAGCTACACTATTCGGATCAACCTTACTTTCTTTGTTTATGTTTTCAGTATTGTTTTTACCTCCCCTAAGTTGAATTTGACCAAAGAACGGCTGTTTGTTTACCAACTCAGTAAAATCGGTTCGTTTTTTGAGCTTGTGATTATAGGTTTTACCCTGATTCCAAGCAAAATTATAATCTGCTTTACCAAAGTTAAAAGTGGTGTACCCTTGCTCAGAAAGCAACTCAGGCAGTAGCTTGTAGTTTTGAGGAAGTGGGATACGCGTTTTAGGGGTTCTAGAAGATCGGTGTTGATGTGCGCCAAAACGAATTGCTGACTGTCCAATAATCATTGTAGATCGGGTAGCTGAACAAACAGGTGCCGGAACATACGCCCTGTTAAAACGCACCCCTGCTTCCGCTATCGCGTCAATGTTTGGAGTTGCATCAACGTTAACAGCATCTCCGTAACATCCCATCCATGGAGAGGTATCCTCTGCATAAATCCAAAGTATGTTGGGTTTCTGAGCAAATGAAAAGCCTGTTGATACCGTTAAGGAAAAGAAGAAAATGGCGGTGAAAAAACGAGAAGTATGAAACATAGGCTATTATTTCTTTTTTTTGCGATTGTAAAATCTGTTAGGGTCGGGTTTTACACCATTAAACTTAGCAGCTGCCTCTGTATTGAATAGCGGCGAAAATGATTTGTCCCAAAAGGGGTTTTTTACATGTGCTTTTTGCATCATATTCTGAATTTTAACTACCACCTCTGGATGCTGTCGGGAAAGATCAAATTGCTCTGCCTCGTCCTTTTCCATATCATAAAGTTCAAGATCAAGTCCTTTACGTCTGTCTTTGACTACCGCCTTCCACTTGCCAAATCGCACAGCACTGTTGGGCCTACCCTCATAAAGCTCCCAATATAAAAAGTCATGCTTTTTTTGCTTTGCGTTATTACCCAATAACGTGGGTAGTATCGATATTCCATCAGTATTCCCTCTAATTGGTTCGCCTGTCAACTCAGAAAAGGTTGGTAACATGTCCCAAAATGCTGAAATATGTTTGCTAATACTGCCTGCTTCAATTGTTCCTGGCCAATGGGCAAACATTGGTGAGCGAATTCCACCATCATACATCATTCTTTTTATACCTCTTAATTTGCCTGAAGGCTTAAAAAATGCTTCTGTTCCAGCCTTTCCATGGGCTCCATTGTCGCTGTTAAACATGATTATGGTATTCTCATCTAATCCTAAGGATTCCAGTAATTCAGCTATAACCCCAACATCCCTGCTCATTCTTGAAATCATGGCCGCTTGAATCTTCATATTTTGGGGCCAGTCTTTTTCTTTGTATTGTGCCAAGTCAGGAACCTGTAACTTGAGATGCGGTATAGTATAGGCTAGGTATAAGAAGAAAGGTTCATTTTTATTTTGTTTGATAAATGAAATTGCCTCAGCTGTAAATAAATCATGGCTGTAGTCATTTTGTTTGCCATTTCCGTTGTCAAGAAATTGCTTTATTCCATTTTGCCATAAATACTTTGGATAATAATTATGTGCTGGTACTTGATCTGTGTAACCATAAAAATAATCAAACCCTTGCTTGTTGGGATTGCCTGTGTCGTGAAAACCACCCAATCCCCATTTGCCAATGCAAGCCGTATTGTACCCCGCGCGCTGCATAAGTTTACCAAGGGTTTCCGCATCTGCTGGAATTGGTGTTTGCCCATCGGGATAACCTGGACTATTGGACCTGATATAGGCATGGCCTGGGTGTTGCCCCATCAACAAAGAAGCACGGCTTGGCGCACAAACTGCGTTTCCACAATAGTGATTAGTAAAGCGCATTCCATTGCGAGCAAGTTCATCAAGCTCAGGTGTTTCAATGAGCTCTTGCCCATTATATCCTACATCGCCATAGCCCAAATCATCGGCAAGGATATAAATAACATTTGGTTTTTGCTCTTGTGCACTTACCATTAATGGGAATGCAACGACACAGCAATACATCACAGTAGCGAAAAACTTTTTCATTGTACCAATAAAAATATCAGTTCTAATTATCATTCTTATAAATTTCAACGTAATCAATCTTAAGGTAATTTGGCCATTGAGTAGTTCGATCAGTTGCACTGGATTGAACTTCATTATTTAAAACAATATACATGTCTTCATTGGGCCATAAATTTGCTCTATTGGGAGTTAAGTTACTTTTTAGCAGCTCTCTTTTTATTTCTCCATCTACAGTCCAAACCGCCTTTTCTGCTGTCCATTCAAAGCCATAAACGTGCCATGTCTCACAGTCATATGTAGCGTCAAAATTATAAATATAGCCCGTATCCCATTTTTGATTCGGCCACTCATCAACTAATAAATGCATTCCCATCACATCTTCACCTACAGTATTTTTACCAAAATATTCAAACATATCCCACTCGGGACCCCAAACTAAATCTTCAGCGATTAGCCAAAGTGCAGGCCAAACCTTATCTCCTGATGGAAACTGCGCCCGCATTTCAATATATCCTTTATTGAAATATACTTTGTGCATGGACATCGCCCAACCACTCGTGTAATTGTAATTGCCCGCAGGGCTTGTGCCTGTAAAGGATCTTTTTTGATTTCTTAACACTAAAGCACCGTCCTCTAAATAACTATCCTCTTTAGTAACATAACCACTGTATTTGGTTTTAAGCAAATGATCTCCATCGGCACCTGGTACAATATCTCCTGTTTCTGGATCTCTTAATGATCCTACCGTCCAATTAGCAGTATTTATTTCTGTACCATCAAAATGATCTTCCCAAGTTTTTGTATAACCATCAGGAACAAAACGTTCCGAAGTATCATCTATTATTTCCTCTGGCTCATCGCTATTTTTGACTGTATCGTCGCCGCCACATGAATATAGCGTAAACATTAAGAAAACTAATAGAATTGTCTTTTTCTGGTTCAAATTTTTCATAATTCATGTATGTTTTTATCAGACTT
>JAACDD010000064.1 GCA_009937085.1 Bacteroidota bacterium | reverse complement strand
TTTGGTATTTAAGTAACGTTTTTTATCCTTCTATTGGTGAAATTCAAGCCTATGTCCAGCGACATATTTTTCAAGATGAAGAGTTGTCAAGCGAAACGGTTAAACTTGGGTTTTGGCCAGGCGGTGATCGTGATGGCAATCCGTTTGTAACTACAGAAATTACACGAAAAACTGCGCAGTTACTTCGTAGCAGCGTTATTCGAAATTACTATCGAGATCTTCGTAAATTACGAAGAAGACTGACCTTTGCAGGCGTAGAAGAAGCGGTGTTAAATGTTGAGAAGAAACTGTATAACAGTATCTTTAAACTTGAAGAGGCTCCTGAAATTTCGTTAGCTGATTTAAAAAAAGAATTAAATTACATTCTTGAAAAAGTTGAAGCAGATTATCACGGCCTTTTTGCAAATGACTTACGTGACTTTATTGCCAAGATAAATGTATTTGGGTATCACTTTGCAAGTTTAGACATACGTCAAGATTCCAGGGTACACCACGATGCGTTTTTGACGCTATTGGAACAAACCAATAAAAGTGGCGTTACTGATGCATCTTTTGATTATATAAATGCTTCTGAAGACGATAAAATTTCTTTCTTGACTTCGCTACAAGGAGATGTTGATCCAGATTCTTTCGAAGACGAAACGGTACGTAAAGCCTTAGGGTCTATTCGTGCCATGAAAGAAATCCAACAAACAAATGGAGAAGCAGGTAGCGATCGTTACATCATTAGTAACAACCAAACGGCGCAAAACATTTTTGAGGTTTTTGCCATGATTCGCCTTAGCGATTGGGCAAATCCATCTGTTGATGTTGTCCCATTGTTTGAAACTATCCCCGATTTAGAAATTGCCTTGGAAGTGATGGATAAGGTGTATTCAAACCCTGTTTACAGAGCACACTTGGCGAATAGAGGTGACAAACAAACGATCATGTTAGGTTTCTCTGACGGTACTAAAGACGGTGGTTATTTGATGGCCAACTGGAGTATTTTTAAAGCCAAGGAAGAACTTACCGCTATTTCCCGCAAGCATGGGATTAAAGTTGCCTTTTTTGACGGACGTGGTGGACCACCAGCACGAGGCGGTGGAAATACGCATCAGTTTTATGCATCTATGGGCTCTGGAGTAGAAGCTGATGAAATTCAGTTAACCGTTCAGGGACAAACAATTAGCTCCAATTTTGGAACCTTTGATTCATGCCGTTATAACCTAGAGCAATTGCTCAGTTCGGGTATTTCTAACCGATTGTTTTCAGACAGAACAGTTGATTTGGATGAAGAAGATAGAGCTACAATGACGAAGTTAGCCGAAATCAGCTACGAAACATATAAAGACTTTAAGGCGCATCCAAGGTTTTTATCATACCTAGAACATATGAGTACGTTGCAATACTATGCAAAAACGAATATCGGTTCTAGACCATCAAAACGTAAATCGAGTAAATCCTTAGATTTTTCAGCATTGCGTGCGATTCCGTTTGTGGGTAGTTGGAGTCAATTAAAGCAAAATGTTCCTGGTTTTTACGGTGTTGGTACGGCTTTAGAAAGCTTTGATAAAGCTGGAGAGTTTGACAAGGCACTTAAGTTGTACAAAAACAATGCTTTCTTTAGAACCTTGATTTCAAATTCCATGATGAGTTTGCAGAAGTCTTTCTTTAAACTTACAGCGTATATGGAACAAGATGAAACCTATGGTGCATTTTGGAAAGTGATTTACGATGAATTCCTTCGTTCTAAAAAGTATATTTTGATGCTGACGGGAATGGACGAACTTATGCAAGATCAACCTGCTGGAAAGGCTTCTATTAAAATCCGTGAGGAAATTGTACAACCGTTACTTACCATTCAACAATATGCATTGTTAAACATCCAACAAAGCAAGTTGAGTGACGACGAGCGTGAGGTTATGGAAAAGATGGTAACGCGTTCCTTGTTTGGAAATATCAACGCAAGTAGAAACTCTGCTTAAGAAGCGTAAAAATCAAAAGATTTTTGAATAAGCTCATCTGAAACCGATTGGTTCCAGATGGGTTTTCCTATTGCCTCGAGCAAAACAAAAAGAACGTTTCCGTTTTCATTTTTCTTGTCGTGCGTAAGTAATGCTTTAACTGCTGCAATGGTTTCTGCATCAAAAGAAACGGCAGGGTAAATCTTCCCAAAAACTGATTTTATTCGGTTGGCATCAGTTAAGGGTAAGCCTGTCAGTTCAGCAGATAAAAAGCCTTCCAACACCATGCCAATAGCAATAGCCTCGCCGTGCAATAATCTCTTTTTATTTGGCGAGATCAAAAAATGCGATTCAATTGCGTGACCTAAAGTGTGACCAAAATTTAAGATTTTTCGAAGTCCGTGTTCATAGGGATCTTCGCTTACCACTTTTGCTTTAACACCAACAGAGTGGTGAATATGCGGCAATATAGCATCGCGATCTAAAAACGTACTTAAGGTTTCAAAATATGTTGGCTCTTGGATAAGCCCATGTTTTAACATTTCGGCATACCCACTGCGGTATTCATTTGCTGGTAATGTTTCTAAAAAATTGGTATCCACCAAAACCATTTTGGGTTCTTCGATGATACCTACTTGATTTTTTAATGGCCCTAGATCTATCCCTGTTTTTCCACCAACAGAAGCATCTACCATAGCCAATAAAGAAGTAGGGATATTGATGAAGTCAATGCCGCGCTTAAAAGTACAGGCTACAAAGCCGCCTAAGTCGGTAACCACGCCGCCACCAAGATTGATAAGCAAACTTTTGCGGTCAGCACCCAAATCAGAAAGCGATTCCCAAAGCGAAACACAAGTAGTTATGTGTTTATGCTCCTCGCCAGCTGGCATTTGGAGTTCAGCGTATTCAAAGCCTGCCTGTTGCTTGAAATTTGGAAGGCAATGTGTTTGTGTATTTGTATCTGTTAACACAAAAATGGTAGAGTAATGGTGCGAATTTACCCAAGAATTAAGGGCGTCCCAACAAGTTGCTCCAAAAATGACTTCGCTGTGTTTTGTTTTTAGTACCATAGACGTTGGCGAAATTACTGCTTTTGTCTTTTATTTTCCTAATTTTGATTGCGTTGACCCAAATTAAATAGTACTATTTTGATATTTAAAGCCTCACGGTATCCCCATAAATCATCTAGAGCACTCCGTGCGTCATTACTTTTATTTCAATTGTTATCTTATCCAGTACTCGTCTGGCTAGCATTGGTGCTGTGGAAATTTCTTTGTTACGTTCGTTTTCCTATTTCTCCATTTATTCGATTTACAGGCTATTATCAATTTTGTGCAGGGAAAGATGTGGCATCATGCCAGGTAGCCACTTCTCGTATGGCAGCGTTTAATGTAAAGAGTGTATTGGATTATGCGAATGAACACGCCAAAAAAGAATCGGATTTTGAGGAAAACCTCAATGTTATCCTTAGTACAATTTATGCAGCAGCCAACAACGATGCTTATCCGTTTGCGGTACTAAAACCAACCGCAATTGGTGCATTTTCACTTTATGAAAAAAGGTCAAATGGACTTGAATTCAACACAGCTGAATTAGCTGCATGGGAGCGAATAAAAAAACGACTTGAAGCATGCGCTACTTCTGCAGCCAATTCTGGAATTGTTTTGATGATAGACGCAGAAGAAAGTTGGATTCAGCTTGGTGTTGATGCGTTGGTTTTACCACTAATGGAAGCACACAACAAGAAGCGGGTTGTGGTTGCCATTACAATTCAACTGTATCTAAAAGGTGCTTTTGATTACTTCAAACAACTTACAGCAGAAGCAACAACCTATTTTCTGGGTGTTAAATTAGTGCGAGGCGCCTATATGGAAAAAGAGCGTAAGCATGCACAACTGCTTGGTTCTCCTTCTCCGGTATGTGACACAAAGGCACAAACAGACCAGCAATACCGCCAAGCGTTGGTGTTAGCTTTAGAAAATTTAGACACGAATTTATGTATTGTAGCTACGCATAATGAAACTGATATAGAATGGGTAAAACAATATGTGGAAAAAGAAATCGGCAGGCTACAGCATAAAAATCTATGGTTTAGTCAGTTGTATGGTATGCGTGATTTTATTTCATTCTCACTCGCTGAACAAGGAGCAAATGTGCTCAAGTATGTGCCATTTGGTCCGCTTCAACAATCTATTCCATATTTGACCCGAAGGGCAATTGAAAACAGCGCTGTAAAAGTGCAAACAGCGCGCGAGCTACATATGCTAAAACAAGAGTTAAGCCGTAGAAACGCTAACGCTTAAAAAAGGCGGTATCGGTGCAGTTTTCTACCGAAAATATTTTATCATCAACCTCCAACACATATACGTTACAAGAATCAATGCCAATAACACTTTCACTGAAGCGAATATCCATGTTTTTAAACCATTGTACGGTATCGTTTATGGCAAAAAAGCCATCTTCAAATGCCCACTTTTTTTGTTGAATATCGTTTAACACTCTAGCAGACGGCGCATAATTACATTGTGTACGCTTTCCATTAAAAAAGAAAAACAAAAATATTAACCCAACGGAAAATCCGCCCAAATAAAAGCCTAAACGTTTTAAAAAACTCATGTAAATATTATTTTTCGTGTGTTCGCATCAATGGTTTCAATACGAATGGTGTGATGTGATTCTGGTATGTACGCCATGGCTATTTCTGGCCATTCGATAAAACAAAATCCACCTGTATAGAGATACTCCTCAAATCCAAACTGCGGCAATTCATCAGAATTTTCGATGCGGTACAAGTCTAAATGATATGCTTTTTCTGATGCAAGTTGTACTTCGTTGGCAATACCAAAAGTTGGACTGGAAACGGCATCTGTTGCGCCAAGTGCATTAAAAATAGCTTTTACAAGTGTGGTTTTTCCTGCACCCAAATCTCCTTCTAGCAATACAATTTTATGTAAAAAAAGTCCGGCTAGCTCCTGCGCAAAAGCATCAATGTTTTTAAGTGTGACCTCCTTAACCATAAGGCAAAAATACGCTACTTAGGAGAAAAGACCGCAAAAGGAATACACATCTCTTCTAACGAAATTCCACCGTGCTGATAGGTGTTCCGAAAATAGTTTACAAAGTGATTGTAATTTGATGGGTAAATGAGGTAATAATTGTCTTTGGCAAAGGCAAAAGAACTGCTCATATTAATACTTGGCAATCCAATACTTTTTGGTTCTGAAACCATAAAAACATGTTTATCTTCTGTTTTTAATCTACGACCCGTTTTATATCGAATATTGGAACTTGTTTCTCTGTCTCCGATGATTTTTGCAGGTTGTTCTACGTTAATAGTTCCGTGATCTGTAGTTAAAATAAGTTGATATCCTTTTTGTTGCGCTGTTTTAATAATGTCCAAAAGGAGGCTATTTTGAAACCAACTCTTAGTTAACGAACGGTATGCCTTATCTGTACTTGCCAATTCTTTTATTACTTCCATTTCCGTTTTGGAGTGGGAAATCATATCAACAAAATTGTAAACCAACACTTTAAGCGAAGAAGCGCTTTCGGATTTTAAGGCATCCAAAAACTTCGTTGCCTCATGGGGTCGGTTGACTTTGGTATATGAGTGTGGTACATTGATATTTAATCGTTTTAGCTGTGCTGCTAAAAAATCTGCTTCGTGCAAATTTTTTCCACCTTCATCCGTATCATTTTTCCACCACTGTGGGTGTTGCGCTTCCATTTCCGATGGGAGTAAGCCCGAGAAAAGTGCATTTCTGGCATATTGCGTTGCCGTAGGAAGTATACTAAAATACTCTGTTTCGGATTCCAAATTATAGTATTTTGAAATGCTTGGTAAAATACTCTTGTACTGATCGTAACGCAGGTTATCAATCACAAGTAATAGGGTGGGTTTTGACTCCAATTTGGGCGCAACTAATTGCTTAAATACTTGGTGTGAAAACAGCCGACTAGCATCATCATAAAGCAGGAAGGCATAATTTTTTTCAATAAATCGTGAAAACGACAGGTTAGCTTCTGTTTTTTGATAATGAAAGATCTCTTGCAACTCAGGCGAATCTATACTGTCAAGTTCCAATTCCCAAAAAAGAATTTTTTGATAAAGCGCACACCAACCTTCCATCGATTGCGCTTGCATAAGCAAGCCGTTGAGTTCTTTAAAAGATTGTTGATAACTTGAAATTGTTTTTTCAGTCACCAACTTCGCGGAGTCCAAGTTCTTCTTAAGCGATAAAAGAATTTGTTTTGGATTAACAGGCTTAATCAGGTAATCTGCGATTTTTGCTCCAATCGCTTCTTCCATAATATTTTCTTCTTCGCTTTTGGTAATCATAATAACGGGAAGCGATGGCTTTAGTTGTTTTAGCCTGTCTAAGACTTCTAAGCCCGTCATACCCGGCATGTTTTCATCTAATAACACAACATCAAATGGCTGTGCTTCCACCATCGTTAACGCGTCTTGACCACTGTGTGCTTTGTGAACAGTATAGCCTTTTTGTGAAAGAAAAAGTATGTGTGCTTGGAGTAAATCTATTTCGTCATCAATCCATAAAAGTTCAATCTGCTGCATATGCGTATCTTTGGGCGTAATTTAATTAAGTTGAAGCTCACCCAATACAACGACCCAATTTACGGATTTATTACAATCCCAACGCCCTTTATTGCAAAACTCATCAATCACCCTTTTGTTCAGCGATTGCGACGCATTAAGCAAATGGGGCTTTCTTTTTTGGTATTCCCATCAACAGAACACACCCGATTTCAGCATGCCTTAGGCGCCATGCATTTGGCTACCAAAGCAGTTAGCGCATTACGTCAACAACAAATTGAAATTAGCGATGATGAAGCAGAAGCGCTATATGCCTGTATGCTGCTACACGACCTTGGTCACGGACCCTTTTCGCATGCGTTGGAGCATGTACTGCTCCCCCAAAATGCACATGAAGAGATGTCGGTAGCGCTCATGAAACAATTAAACGAAACATTTGATGGAAAGCTTACGTTAGCAATTGAGATGTTTACAGACGTTTATTCACGTGGTTTTTTCCACCAACTTATTTCTTCGCACATTGACCTGGATAGGTTAGACTACCTAAAACGCGATAGTTTTTACTCTGGAGTTACAGAAGGAAATATAAACTCGGAGCGTCTGATTTCCATGATGATGGTGCAAGACAATCGTTTGGTATTTAATATCAAAGCCGTGTATTCTATTGAGAAATTTTTATTGGCTAGAAGGATGATGTACTGGTCGGTTTATTTGCATAAAACCAGTTTTATTGCTGAAGAACTTTTGGTGCGCTTTTTTGACAGAGCTACAACCTTGATTCAATCGAATAAACACGTAAAAGCTAGCGATGCTTTGAGTTTCTTTTTACACAATACAGGTACTGATATTCATGCAAAGCGTACTGCTTTTGTTGCGTTGGATGATTCCGATGTGTGGATGATGTTAAAAGATGCCATTTCCAACGAAGACGTCGTTTTATCCACGCTTGCCAAAATGCTTTTAAGTCGTGAACTTCCTAAAATAAAATTAGACTACAAGCCCTTTTCAGATGATGCTTTAGATAAAAAATGTGCTAAAATTTCAACGAAACACGGGCTTTCACAAGAAGAAGCAGCATACTTTGTTTTTTCTGGCAGTTTGGAAATTCAAGGGTATCAGCAAAAGGAAAATCCAATACAATTATGTGACCAAAGTGGTGTGTGTTCCTTATTTGATTCTTCACCTGATGCAGCACAGTTACATATTTTAACAAAAAAGGATACAAAGTACTTCTTGGCTTTCCCAAAGGGTGACGGATATTTTTCGTAATTTTGGCGCTATGATTTTTAATGCATCTCAAATAGCCGAACTTGTTTCTGGTACGGTAGAGGGTAATACAAATGCAGAGGTTGACAGGCTTTCCAAAATTGAGGAAGGCACTGAGGGGAGTTTATCCTTCTTGGCAAATCCAAAATACACCTCTTTTTTATATTCTACCGATGCAACAATCACTCTGGTAAGTGACTCCTTTGTGGCTGAAAAAGAATTTAAAACCACCCTAATCCGTGTAGCAGATCCTTACGAAGCCTTTTCAAAACTACTGCATCACTACAACCAAATTAAGCAACAACATAGTTCAGGAATTGCCGAAACAGCCATTGTTTCAGACAGTGCCACTATTGCAGATAACATTTCAATAGGCGATTACGTACAAATTGGTGCAAATAGTATTTTGGGAGAACATGTAGTTCTGCAAGCGCAGGCGTTTGTTGGAAATAATGTTTCTATAGGAGCAAACACCGTGGTTCATACAGGCGCTAAGATTCTTGACGACGCTGTAATTGGTACCAACTGCGTTATTCACAGTAATGCAGTCATTGGCGCTGACGGCTTTGGCTGGGCACCCAACGGAGACGGATCATACGATAAAGTGCCCCAAACAGGTAATGTAATTCTTGGCAATTATGTCGATGTTGGCGCAAATACAACTATTGATCGCGCTACATTGGGCGCAACAAAAATTGGCAATGGGGTGAAATTAGACAACCTTATCCAAATTGGTCACAATGTAGAAATTGGTGAGCACACCGTAATTGCAGCCCAAACAGGGATTGCAGGTTCTACTAAAATTGGAACGCATTGCCAAATAGGTGGACAAGTAGGTATTAGTGGGCATTTAACCATTGGAAACCGAGTTGGCATACAAGCCAAATCGGGTATTTTAAAAAATATAAAAGACGACGGTAAAGTCATGGGATATCCCGCATTTGATTATACCGCATTTAATAAATCATATGTGCATTTTCGTAATTTGCACACGCATATTTCAGATTTACATTCCCTAAAAAAGAAGCTTGACCATGAGTAAACAAACTACCATTTCAAAGTCTATTTCTCTAAGCGGTATTGGTATTCATACTGGAAAAAAAGTATCCCTTAAATTTAAGCCTGCACCAGAAAACTTCGGATATGCCTTTTGCAGAGTTGATTTAGAGGGCACACCCGTTATTGAAGCTGATGCAAACCTTGTTGTGAATACGCAACGCGGTACAAACCTGCAGAAAAACGGCGTAACCATTCAAACCTCCGAACACGTTTTAGCAGCACTTGTTGGCTTGGAAATCGATAATGTCTTAATTGAATTAGACGCACCTGAACCTCCAATTATGGATGGTTCGTCCAAGTTTTTTGTAGAAGCCTTACAAGAGGCGGGTATCACAACTCAAGATGCGGAACGCTATGAATACGTTGTGCATGACAACATCTCTTTTACTGATGAGGAAACAGGTAGTGAAATAACAATTATCCCTTCTGATACATATCAAGTAACCACGATGGTTGATTTTGGTACAAAAGTATTGGGAACGCAAAATGCTACGCTCAAGGATTTAAGTGAGTTTAAAGACGAATTTGCATCTGCTCGTACATTCAGTTTTTTACATGAAATTGAAATGCTTTTAGAGAATGGACTTATTAAAGGCGGAGATTTAAACAACGCTATTGTTTATGTTGACAAAGAGCTTTCTGAGGACACCATGCAAAAGCTGTGTAGTGCTTTTGACAGAGATTCCATCGCTGTAAAGCCAAATGGAATTTTGGATAACCTTACCCTTAAATACCCAAACGAGGCAGCACGCCATAAACTCCTTGATGTTATTGGCGATTTGGCTTTAGTGGGTTGTCGTATACGTGGGAAAGTTATTG